>JAGOGU010000074.1 GCA_017996515.1 Allobrachymonas sp. | reverse complement strand
AAGGCGTGCTGGGCGGCATATTGTCCATGACGGGCTTGCCCATGCTCATGAAGCTTCTAGGCGGCGCTGGCGGTGGCTTGGGGCTTGCCGGTCTTGCCAAGCTGGGCGCTGTTGGCGCGGCAGGGGCTGCCGGGTGGGGTATTGGCACTCTCATAAACGATCATTTGATTGACGGTACGTCGGCTGGTGATTGGATTGGCCGCGCAGGCGCACGTGTTATGGGCAACTTGGGTAACCGCGAGGCCCAAGAGGCGGCGAACGCCGAAGCCAAGGCCAAGGGGTGGGTGCTGCCTTACCCGGAACTTGAAGCCATCCAAAAAACCGGCAAAACGCAAGCGGCAACGGCTAACAGCCAGCTTGAAGAAGCCAAAAAAGGCAACAAAGCAGCAGCGCAAACCGGCAACGAGCAGACCGGTTATCTGAAAAAGATAGAACAAGGCATTGCCAAGATGAGCGCAGCTTTCGAAGCCGGGTATAACGGCATGTCACAGCCTGCCGACGGGGGCATTGCTGGCGGTGTTGCGTATAGCGCTGGCACATTAACCGGCGCGATTGTGAATAGTGCCTTTGGACAGATTATGAAAAAGGCCGAGGGCGACTATGGCGTTGTCAATACCGGCAAGCGCCACGGCTACAAAGCTGCTCGGGTGAATCTTGAGGGCATGACGGTTGCACAGGTAATGGCCGCGCAGGCGCGCGGCGACTTCAATGCGGCTGGGCGTTATCAAATCATCGGATCAACGATGCGAGATGCTGCTAAAACGCTTGGTCTGTCTGGAAATGAGATGTTCGACAAGAGTATGCAAGACCGCATCTTTGTCGAGTACCTGCTCAAGCACAAGCGAAAAGCTGCATGGAACTACATTCACGGCAAGAGCGACGATCTTCACGGCGCTATGCTGGCCGTGTCGCAGGAATGGGCCAGTTTTGCTGACCCGCGCACAGGAAAGAGTTATTACTCTGGCGATGGTGTAAACAAAGCAAGCGTAAGCGTTTCGCAATCTGCTGAAATGCTTAGACAGCTGCGGGCGCAGGTTATGGGTGTGAATTCTGGCAGCCGCAGTGAAGTGCAAATTAACGGTGGTATCACCATTCACACCGCAGCCACAGATGCAAACGGCATCGCGCGGGAAATCCGACCAGCCGTAAACCGCAGCATGGCCGGTGTAACGGCGCTAGGTATGAGTTGAGACTATGCCAAGAATAAAATTCCCGAATGTGCCACCTTTGCCGGGTGTGCCTAATTTGCAGCGCATGGCAGTCGGAGCATTAACGCGCACGGGCATCCTGCCCGCATTGCGCGGGCTTGACCGTTACGGGCTTCTTGGCGGCCTGCTTGGCAGCCTGTTTGGCCCGCAATGGGGCGTTTTTGACAAAAGCGGAGCATCTGTTTTGCAGCCCGACACAATCGTTTCAGTAGAGGTCAAAGCAGATGAGGAAATATCCAATCACCCGGTTGAAATGGGTGGTTTTGCTTCCTATAACAAAGTCAGTAAGCCGTCTGAAATAACGCTGGTGATGACGTGCTCTGGCAACAGCGGGCAATCAAGAGAAGAATTCATCGCGGCGCTGGAAAGCCTGAAATTGAACCTTGATTTGCTCGACATTGTGACCGCCGATCACACTTACATAAGCTACAACCTGGTTCATTACGACTACAAGCGCAGCGCGCAAAACGGCGTATCGCTGCTGACTGTGAGTTGCCGCTTTCAGGAAGTGCGCGAAACAGCGACGATTGATTACACGGAAACAAAGCAGCCTGACGGGCAGGCCACGCAAGGCGGTGGCACGGTGAGTACAACTCCTGCCAGCAGCAGTGCAGGCGCAGCAGCAGAAAGAAAGGTGGTGCAGTGATGGCGCAGGCTATCCCTTTGCGCTCTGTTGCAGCGCAGGAATTCAACGTGGTGTTGGGGCAGCAGGCGTGCGCACTCAAGCTCTATCAGAAAAGCGCGGGATTGTTCATGGATGTGTATTTGTCGGGTGAGCCGCTGATTGTTGGCGTACTGTGCCGCGACCGTTCGCGCATTGTGCGCAGCAAATACCTTGGGCTGGCTGGCGATATGTATTTTGTCGATACCGAGGGCGAAGCAGACCCGTACTATGCGGGGCTTGGCTCACGCTGGGTGCTGATGTTTGAGGGCGCAAGCAATGGGTGACACCAGTTTCCGGCGCAAGCGCCTGCAATTCATGATCGCCTTTGAAAAAGAGGACTTCGGTGACAAGCAAAACACGGTTGTTTTGGAGGGCTACCGCGCAAGCGTAACCATAGATGTTGCTGGCGTTGATTTGGGGCAGTCATTCATGGCCTGCCGCATTTGGGGCGTTCCTAAGTCGATCATGGATTTGATCGACACGCGCGGCAACAAGAGCGACACAGGCGGTGCGCAGCCGATGAATATCAAAATAGCCGCAGATGATGGAAGCGGGCAGTTTGTGGATGTTTACATCGGGCACGTCATGTATGCGTTTCCAGATTACAACTCCGCGCCTAACGTGCCGATCGAGATACAGGCATCCAGTGCCAACCGTTTTATCTGGGATGCTCCGGCGGCAAGCAGTTACAAGGGCGAGTTTGACGTAGCTAAGGCTATTGAGGGGCTGGCAAAGCAGATGGGCTTCGCGTTTGAAAACGCGGGAGTTACGGCCAAGCTATCCAACCAATACTTATGGGGCAGCACCATGAACAAAATACGCACGTTGGCGCGTGCTGCACGCGTGGTGTGTCTTATTGAAAACAGGAAAGTCAAGATTTGGCCGAACGGCAAAACCAACGGCTATCCTGTTTTGAAAATTGCGCACCAATCCGGCCTGATTGGCTATCCGAAGTGGGAGCCTAACGGCATCTCAATCACACACCTGTTTAACCAAAACATCGTGACTGGAACAGAGGTGCATATGGAATCCAGCATCGAAGCTCAGAAAGGCCGCTGGTATGTGCATAGCCCAATCCGGCACTTGCTGGATGCGGAGATGCCAAACGGAAAGTGGCAAACAGAGGCGCGGCTATTTCGCACGCCAGAGGGGCAGGCGCGTGTCAACTAACGGATGCAACGGAACGCCGCTTGGGCTGAATGCAGACCCATACGGCCAGGCGCAAGAGATAATCACGCGCATGATTGCAGGGGTTCGCACCGCGCAGGTGGTGCGTGTAACGGCTGTCACAAACAGCGGCGGCGCCTCTCCTATCGGTTACGTTAACATCCAGCCGCTGGTTGGGCAGCTTGACGGAAGGGGTAAGCACGTCGATCACGGCGTTATTTACAACGTGCCTTACATGCGTATTCAGGGAGGCCAAAACGCGGTCATCCTCGACCCCGCAGTTGGCGATATTGGCGTGGCGGTTTTTTGTGACCGCGACATATCAGGCGTGAAAAGCATCAAACGCGCCGCGCCACCGCCAAGCGCGCGAAAGCATGACATGTCAGATGCCGTATACCTGCACAGCATCCTTTCGGCTGCGCCCAGTCAGTACATTGCATTTCAGTCGGGCGGCATTGTCATCAAATCGCCTAACGGCGTGACGATTGATGCTCCAAACGTCACAGTAAAAGGGGCTACAGCCATCACCGGAGGCAGCCTGACGCACAACGGCTCGAACGTTGGCAGCTCGCACGTGCACGGCGGCATTGCGCCAGGGCCAGCGACAACATCGACGCCGCAGTAGGCGCATTATAATATCTGTCACCAAAAGATACTTGGAAGGAAATGCCATGAAACGCCTGACACTCCTGATCGCCGCTGCATGTTTGTCCTTTGCTGCGTCGGCGCAATCGCTTCACGTACCGATTAAACAAGGCATGTCTTACGTTAAAGCGCGAAAGGCACTAATCAAGGCGGGCTGGCAAACAACGCCGGGTCATACGCTACCCAATGGAACGCCTGTTTGTTATATCCACGCGGAAAGGGGCATGGATGCCACGCATGAAAAGGGGGCCTGCGACTTTATCGAGGTGTCCTCTTGCGCCGGTACTGGCATGGGGTTCTGCGCCATGCAGTTTACTGACGGGCGAGGCTCTTATCTGCACATCACAACCGCAGATGGGCCGCCGCCCCATGATGCCATCATTTACAGTTGGCGTGTGGATAAAAAGTCGACCCAGCCAGAGCCTGTCTCTTTGAACTGAAACAACCCCATCATTGAACGAACCCGCCCATTGAGGCGGGTTTTTTATTGCCATGCCAAAAACACTGCTTCTTGACACTGACGAGTGGGATCTGGTGCTGGATGCGAACGGCGACATAGCCTTGGCCGATGAGCCGTATGCCATCTCGCAAGACGTAGCCAGCGCCATTCGCACCTTTAAAAAGGATTGCTGGTACGACCAGCGAAAAGGAATGCCCTATTGGCAGCAAATACTCGGCCACTTCCCGCCTATGGCGGTGGTTCGGTCTGCCATCGTGCGCGAGGCCATGAATGAACCAAAAGTGGCGCGGGTGACGATCAAGCGCCTTGAGATTGTAGACAGGCAGCTTACCGGAGATGTTTTGGTGGTTGATACAGATGGCAGAGAAAACGGGGTGACATTCTTATGACGGTCGCAAAAATAGCATTCACGGACAAGGGCGTTTCCATCCCAGAAGAACCGATTATTCTGGATGGCGTGCTGGCGGGGATTGATGACGCCTTCGGCGGCGGGCTGAACAAGAGCCTGTCCACGCCGCAGGGGCAGCTTGCGCAAAGCCTCACGGCTATTATTGGCGACAAGAACACACAAATCCTGGAGGTATCGAACCAGATAGACCCGGAGCGTAATAGCGGGCGCTGGCAGGATGCTATTGGGCGTATCTATTTCATGGAGCGCATGGCCGGGCGCGGCACAGTAGTGCAGGCAACATGCTATGGGCTTGTTGGCAGCCTGATACCTGCTGGCAGCTTGGCGCAGGACGCGAACGGATACATCTACGCCAGCACGGCAAATGCTGTGATTGGCGCTGATGGCAGCGTAGTCGTGCAATTCCAAAACCAAACACACGGAGCAATTGCCTGCCCCCAAAACAGCCTGACGCGCATCTATCTAGCCGTAACGGGCTGGGAGCGCATAGATAACGCAAATGCGGGTGTTCTGGGGGCGGAGGTTGAGAGCCGTTATGACTTTGAGCAACGCAGGCAAAACAGCGTAGCGATTGCCAGCACAAGCATGGTTGCTAGCGTGCGTTCAGCCGTATGGGCGGTGCCGGGCGTGACGGATGTTTATGTGGCTGAGAACGATACGGATGCGCCCATAACGCTTGGCGCAACAAACTACCAAATACCCGCACATTGCTTGTACGTATGCGTTGCCGGTGGCTCTGCCGATGATATTGCGCTGGCTATACAAAGTCGCAAATCGGCTGGCTGCAACACAGTGGGCAACACCAGCAAAACGATTGAAATTAGAGAAGGGTACGCGCCGCCTTTCCCGTCCTATACGTACCGCTGGCAGACGCCTAATGCTACACCCATCTATTTTGATATTTCGCTGGTAAATGACAGCCGCCTTCCGGCTGACATCGTGCAGCAAGTGAAAAACACCGTTGTATCTGCATTCGCAGGGCGAGACGGAAAACAACGAGCGCAGATAGGCGCAAGTATCTATGCTGGCCGCTATTACTCGGCGGTACAGGACCTGCATGTCGCTGTGCAGATTAATGCGATAACGATCGGCAAAACAGCCGCCGCAGGGATGGGCGCGGTACAGCTTGGCATTGATGAGTTGCCAACGCTTGATTTATCAAATATCAATGTGACGGTAGCGTGAAATGGAAAAACCGCATGAGACATTGCTTGCGCAGTACGCCAACAGCCCAACGATCACGGCACTTGTAGAGCGCTTCAATGAATGGATAGACCCTTCTATTGATCTGGACTCGCTATGCCGAAATATTTGGGACATAGAAACCGCGAACGATCACGGACTGGATATTTGGGGGCGCATTGTTGGTGTTGGGCGCTATCTGGAGCTTGAGGATTCACCGGCTTATACTGGTTTCACAGAAGCCTACACGGAGAACACAAAGCACACAGGGCCGCAGCCATTCGGCAGCGGGGGCACGCTATTTAACGGAATGCCAGTATCCAAAACACATCGTTTGGCCTCAGACGCATATCGCAGCGTCATTTTGTGGAAAGCGATGGCGAATATTTCAGACGCAACGATTCCGAGCATCAACCGACTGCTGCGATTCATGTTTAAGGGACGCGGTCGGGCGTATGCGCACGATACGGGCGATATGACGATGCGTTATGTGTTCGAGTTTTTCCTAACGCCTGTCGAGAAAGCCGTTTTGCAGCAAGGCAAGGTGGTGATTAAGCCCGCAGGCGTGAATATCCAAATCATCGAGCCCGTCAAGAAAGAGTTTTTTGGTTTCGCTGGCACAGAATTGCAGCCTTTTGGCAGCGGTGTGTTGTTTAGAACATGATGAAAGGGAAAAAATGATTATTTCAAATTTGGCCTCTAGGCTTTTACGCCCGTTTGCCAATGCTGGCGCAAAGGCAACTATCCCTCTTAGCCAGACAGATGCAACACGGGCATCATATGAGCAGGGCTTCCCGGCGCTAAATATGACGCCGATTGCGGCAGGTGGCGTGCCGCCAAGTGGGCAAGATTTTAACGGTGTCCTGTACGACCTAAGCAACGCGGCGTTGTGGCAGCAGGCGGCAGGCATCCTGCCATGGGATGCCGGGTTTGCGCAAAGCCCTGTGTCAGGAGGCTACCCAAAAAACGCTTTGGTTGTCCATAACGCCGTGCTGTACCAAAGCTCGGTGGATAACAACACAGAAACGCCCGGCGCGGGGACTAATTGGCAGGGTGTTGGTGTTTCAAATGCTTCGCAGCCGCAGCATGCAGTAACGCGACAGCAGATGCAAGATGGGCTTGCGCAACACACCCATCCTTACGCCCCGCTAGCTTCGCCCGCGCTGACCGGAGACCCGACTGCACCTACTCCGGCACAGTTCGACAACGACACCAGCTTGGCAACGACTGAATTTGTGCAACGTGCGCTCGGCAGCTACGCGGGGCAAGTTGGCATCGTGGCGAGCCGTTCGTTGCTGGCAAGTGAAAGCGGTTTGATTGTAAATGCCAAGGGGACTATTACCG
>JAGOGU010000073.1 GCA_017996515.1 Allobrachymonas sp. | reverse complement strand
CTTTAATTTCTTCCTTATTTGTGCATAATCTCACATTGCAGAAGATAGAGCATTGATCAGCCATCATCAGAAGTAGTGTTTTATGTTATGCAGATTTTTGATATAGAGAAATATATCCATGCCTTTTTTTGTCATAGAAGACCATCCACTCTATCGCGAGTCTCTGGCGACTTTGCTGCGTCGCATTAAGCCGGGCGCAACGCTTGTGGAGTTAAGCCGTATTGGTGCTTTGCCTGCGGCGGTTAAAAAACATGGCGTACCCGAGGCTATTTGCCTGGATTTGACGTTGAGTGACAGTCTGGGCATGTCGGGCGTGCGCGAAGCCAAGCACCATTACCCCGGCAGCTTGCTGGTGGTTGTTTCCGAACAAAGTGCCGAAGAGGCCGAGCGCGAGTGTCTGGAAGCGGGTGCAGATGCGTATATCTCCAAGCTGTCGGAAACCAAGGACATCTTCATGACCCTGCGCTCCCTGTTGTTGCCTGACAGTGCGCCGGACGCAGAGGATTTGTCCAACAGCCGCTTGTCCAAACGCCAGGTACAACTGCTGGCGGCACTGGAGCAGGGCTTGAGCAACCGCGATATCGCCGAGCGTTTGGGCATCAGCGAGCACACGGTCAAAGTGCATTTATGGCGCTTGTTCCGTCGCTTGGGCGTCAAGAGTCGTACGCAGGCCATTCATGCAGCGCGCACCAACGGGTTGATTCAAGGCTGACACTGTCAGCCTTTTTGCTTCTCGTCAAGCAAGCGGGTTTGGTGAAGTGGGCACCATGGTGCGCCCTGTTTTTTGTGCGCTTTGAGCTGTTCTTCAGTTGCGCCCATACAAAACAAGCTTGGTCTGATGCCATGCCAGCGTTGCTACAACGGCCGACATTGCTGCAACCATGTCTGGAGCTCTGGCGGCAGCTCGACTTGCAGCGCAACTTCTTGCTGGCTGGCCGGGTGAACAAAGCGCAACCGCCAGGCGTGCAGAAACATGCGCGGCAAGCCCGCTTTCTGCAATTGCTTGTTGGTGGCGAAGTTGCCGTATTTGTCGTCACCGGCAATGGGGCAGCCTTGGCTGGCCAGATGCACCCGGATTTGGTGGGTGCGCCCGGTGCGGATGGTGACTTCCAGCAGGCTCATCGGCCCCAGGGGGTGTTGCAGGCGCTGGGCAAGGCGCACCAAAGATACGGCGGGCATGCCATCGGGGTCGCCTTTGGCCACGGTGCGCACGCGCCGTTCGCCTTCGCCATCACCGGTAGGCACCAGGTATTTGTGCAAGGGCAGGTCAATCACTTTTTTGTTCGCTGGCCATTCGCCGCACGCCAAAGCCAGATAGGTTTTGCCGGTGCTGCGGTTGCGAAACTGGTCTTGTAGCGCCTTGAGGGCGCTGCGCTTTTTGGCCACCAGCAAAATACCGCTGGTTTCGCGGTCCAGGCGATGCACCAGCTCCAGATAGCGGGCTTGCGGGCGCGCGCTGCGCAGTTGCTCGATCACGCCAAAACTGACGCCACTGCCACCATGCACCGCCACGCCTGCCGGTTTGTCCAGAGCGATGAGATGCTCGTCCTCCAGCAGGATGGGAAAATCGCGTGCCGGCGCATGCGCGCTGGCAGGAGCAGAAAGCGCTGCCCTGGCAGACAGCCTGATGGGAGGAATGCGCACCGTGTCGCCCGAATCGACGCGGCTGTCTGCCGCGGCGCGCGCCTTGTTCAGGCGCACCTCGCCGCTGCGGATGATGCGGTACACATGGCTTTTGGGCACGCCCTTGAGGTGGCGTTGCAGGTAGTTGTCCAGGCGTTGGCCGGCGCTTTCGGCATCAACGGTCAGATATTTGACTTCGGATGTCGATTGTTGCTGCCAGGAGCGGGCATTCGCCTCTATAATCTTTTTCACTGTATGACCAGATACTGATTCTGTCGGATTTGAACAAGTAAGTTTAAGGCAGAAGCAGCAGACAGCACGCGCTGGTGGTGATACAGCTTCAGGTCAATGCCTGGGGCGGGCGGAAACGCTGGCAGCAATTTCTGCTGCAGACGCTGCCACCCTCATGATGATTGACGTCACGAAACACTCATATTTGGATACTTCCTGGTTGGCGAGCGACACACGCTGCTGATCTAGGCTGATGAATGCAATTTTCGGCATGCTGTTTTTGTTGTTGACCCTGCTGCGCCAATCGATGGGTTTGTTGCCTTTGCGGCAACAGGCGGCAGAGTCGTGCACGAAAAACCTGCTCGTGCCGCAAATCACGCCAACCCGCATCGCCCGAGAAGGCCGTGCGGGCACATGCGCTGAACTGTCGCCGGAACGCTCATGGTTTCGGCTGCTGGCAAATGGCTGGCCAGTTCCCCTTCTTGCATTCACCCGCACGTCTTTTGCCTCGCTGGCTGCATTCGCAGCATTTGCAGCGCCTGCAATGCCATTGATTGGCTTGCGCGGGTAAAGACCGTATCCCCTGACCGTTTCTTCGACGTCTTTCACGGCATTTTTGCAGCCTTGCCTTTGGGTAGGCTGCGCGCAGAATTTTGGGCACCATGCCCGGGAAGGACGATGCATCATGAAACGGATGCTGATCAATGGTACGCAGGCCGAAGAGCGCCGCTTGGCGGTGGTCGATGGCCAAAAACTGCTCGATTACGAGATCGAGATCGAAGGGCGCGAGCAGCGCAAGGGCAATATCTACAAAGCGGTGGTGACGCGCATTGAGCCGTCGCTGGAGGCCTGCTTCGTGGACTATGGTGAAGAGCGACACGGCTTCTTGCCTTTCAAGGAAATTGCCCGCCAGTATTTTCAGGAAGGCACCGCCGTCAGCCAGGCGCGCATCAGCGACGCGATTCGCGAAGGACAAGAGCTGCTGGTACAGGTCGAAAAAGAAGAGCGCGGCAACAAGGGTGCGGCATTGACGACCTTTATCAGCCTGGCCGGTCGCTACGTGGTGCTGATGCCCAACAACCCGCGCGGCGGCGGTGTGAGCCGCCGCATCGAAGGCGACGAGCGCGCCGAGCTAAAAGAGGCAATGGATCAGCTCGAATACCCCAAGGGCATGAGCATCATCGCGCGCACCGCCGGCATTGGCCGCAACGCGCCTGAGTTGCAGTGGGACTTGAACTATCTGCTCAAGTTGTGGGAGGCCATTGACGGCGCGGCCAAGGCGGGCAAAGGCGCTTTCCTGATTTATCAGGAAAGCAATCTGGTGGTGCGTGCGCTGCGCGACTATTTCAACTCCGAAATCGGTGACATCCTGATCGATACCGACGATATTTACGAGCAGGCGCACCAGTTCATGAACCACGTGATGCCCGAGCATGTGGACAAGGTCAAACGTTATCGCGACGACACGCCGCTGTTTTCGCGTTTCCAGATCGAGCACCAGATCGAAAGCGCCTACGCCCGCATCGTGACGCTGCCCAGCGGGGGCGCGATCGTGATCGACCACACGGAGGCTTTGGTTTCGATCGACGTGAACTCGGCGCGCGCCATTCGCGGCGGCGACATCGAAGAAACCGCCACGCGCACCAACCTGGAAGCGGCAGATGAAGTTGCCCGCCAGATGCGTTTGCGCGATTTGGGTGGCCTGATCGTGATCGATTTCATCGATATGGACGAAGCACGCAACCGCCGCGATGTGGAAAACCGCCTGCGCGACGCGCTGCGGCTGGATCGCGCCCGCGTGCAATTCGGCAGCATCAGCAAGTTCGGTTTGCTGGAGATGAGCCGCCAGCGCCTGCGCCCGGCATTGTCTGAAGGGGCTTCCATTCCTTGTCCGCGCTGCGGTGGCTCCGGCCATGTGCGCGATATCGAATCCAGTGCCTTGCAGATTTTGCGCATCATCCAGGAAGAGGCCATGAAAGACAGTACCGCCGCGGTGCACGCCCAAGTGCCCGTGGAGGTGGCTTCGTTCCTGCTCAACGAAAAGCGCCCCGAAATCGCCAAGATCGAACTGCGCCAGCGCGTGCATGTCATCCTCATTCCCAACCGTTCGCTGGAAACACCCAACTACCGGTTGGAACGCCTCAAGTACGACGATCCGCGCCTGGACAATTTGGCTGCCAGCTACCAGATGGCGACCGAGCAGGAAGAAGAGGCCGCCATGCCGCGGCGCAGCCAGGAGCCGACAAATCGCCAAACGCCGGTTATCAAGGGCATCTTGCCCGAGAAGCCGCCGGTGGTGGAGTCTGCACCTGCACCGGTTCAGGCGGTGCAACCCGCTGCCGAGCCAGAAGGCTTCTGGGGCATGATCAAACGCTGGTTGGGCTTGACGCCCGAGCCAGCGCCAGTTGCAGAGCCAGAAAAACGCAGCGCCACAGGGCGGGGCACACAGAATGGCCGCCAGCAAGGCCAGGGCAGAGGGCGCGGTCGCAATGGCGAGCGTGGTGGCAATGGACAGGGGCAGCGCGAAGCGCGTGAGCCACGTGAACCGCGCGAATCCCGCGAAGGCAGCCGCCGCGACCGTGGTGACCGCCAAGAGCGAGCCGAGCGCCAGGAGCGAACAGAACGCCAAGAGGGGCAGGAGCAACGCCAGGAGCGTTCCGCAGAAAACCGGCAGAACGGTCGTCCAGACGGGCGGCGCACACGGTCTGGCGAACGCAGCGATGCGCGCCGTCAAGACAATAACGTGAGCGTCAGAGGGGACGATGCGCAGCTGAATGGCAGCGAAGAGCAGCGCAGCGAGCGCGCGGGCCGCTCTGCACGGCGCACGCCGCGCCAATCTGCGGTTGACGCCGAGCAACTGACGCTGGATCCAAACAATGTGCTGGCTGCTGATAGCCACGGCCAGGACGTGCCTGTGGAAGTCAGCGGCATGGTTGAGCCAAGCGCTTCGGTGGAACCCGTAGAAACTACGGCAGCACCAGGTGAAGAAGGCCAGGTGCGCCGTGAGCGTCGTTCACGTGACCGCTATGGTCGCGATCGCCGTCGCGAACGCCAACAGGCCAGCACGCCCGATACGGATGACACCAACGTGCAGCAGACCGCCCATCAAGAGGATACGCCCGAGCAAGTGCAAGGTCAGGAGCAAGGCCAGGCGGTGGCTGAGATTCCGCGTAGCTACTTCTCGGTTTATGCCAACCGTGCGGTCGTCGGTGGTACGCAGAGTGCGCCATCAGCCTCGCAGGTGGTCACGCAAGAGGCGGTACAACAGACAGGGCAAGCTGCACCAGCGCCAGTCGACGTACCGGCAGATCGTGCCGAGCAGCCAGCCGTGCCTGCAGCCGCACCTGTGTATACAGAAACCACGCCAACGCAAACAGCTGCGGCGACAGCCGTATCGAAAGAGACGGCGACAATCGAGTCAGCCCCAAGGCGTATGCCCGTGGTGCGCAGCTATACCTTACCGGAAAGCGAGTTGGAGCAAATTGCCCAACAAGCGGGCTTGCAGTGGGTCAGCACCGATGCCGACAAGGCTGCCGCTGCACGGGCAGCTATTGCGGCCGAGTTGCCGCCGGTGCATGTGCCACGTGAGCGTGCACCGCTGGTGGTGGAGAATGAAGGCCCGCTCGTGCTGGTGGAAACACGGCGCGATTTGCGGCTGGAGCAGCCCTTGTCGTCGTAAGCGGGTTTGCGCATCCGCTCGGCATAAGCACAACAAAAGCGGGGCGCGGAAAATCTGTTGATTGCCGCGCCCTGATGTTGAGTCAGCCTCTGAAAGGCACGTCAGTTTTACTGGCGTGCCTTTTCTTTTAGGTATCCAGCGCTTTTGCGGGTTAACTCCTGCGGCATGCACGGCTTGCCAGGAATTGTTTTGAACACACATAGCCTTTGGTTTTTCAGCCTGCACATGCTGGTGGTTAAGGGATGGGTGTTCAGTTTCTGCGGGAGTCGTGCGAAAAAATCCTGCTGCCGCTGGCGGGGAAGGTCAGAGTAGAGGGAAAATCCATGCCTTCGAGACGGCTTGAGTTGAGCGAATGGGCTGGAGCGCGTTCTTCGCCATAGAAAAAGGCGAGCCGGTGTGCCCATGCAGAAAGGGTGGCTCGCCTTGAGAGTTGCGTTTTTTTTGCTTTATTGCATCTGGGTTTGCATCTGCAAGGTGTGCACGGCACCGGCACCGACTGAGGCCCCAAATTTTTGAGCCAAACGCTCTGCTATGGTGCCGCGGCTGGTGTAATCCACGATGTTTTCTTGCTTGACGACATCGCGCGCGACGGAGTCCACCGTGCCCAATTCATCCACCAGACCCAGTTGGATGGCTTGTTGCCCTGTCCAGATCAGGCCGCTGAATGTATCGGGTGTTTCGCGCAGGCGCTTGCCCCGGTTTTTGCGCACAACGTCAATGAATTGCTGGTGAATCTGGTCGAGCATGCTTTGGGCATAGGCCTGGTGCTCGGGTGAGAGCGGGCTGAAGGGATCCAGCATGCCTTTGTTGCTGCCAGCAGTCAGCAAGCGGCGCTCGACACCCATTTTTTCCATCGTGCCGGTAAAACCAAAACCGTCCATGCGCACGCCAATGCTGCCAATCAGGCTAGCCTTGTCCACAAAGATTTTGTCGGCGGCTACGGCCACATAGTAGGCGCCCGATGCGCAGGTGTCGCTGACGACGGCATACAGCGGTTTTTTGTATTTTTCTTTCAGGCGCAAAAGTTCATCATTGATCATGCCGGACTGCACGGGGCTGCCGCCTGGAGAGTTGATGAGCAGCACCACGGCCGATGCATGGGTGTTTTCAAATGCGGCGTGAGCGTTTTCAATCACATCTTTAGCGCTGGTGCCCAGGTTGGAGTCATTGGCGATGGCGCCATCAATCTCGATCATGGCAGTGTGCGGAGCCATTCTGCTGGCGCTGACGCTGCCTGCGGCCGGTGTGCGCTGGAAGGTTTGCAGCATGAACAAGGCAAAAACCACAAGCCAAGCCAGGCGCAGGCCGACGCGCCAGCGGCGTGCGGTGCGCTGCTCGTTGATGGCGGCCAGCGCCAGCTTTTCAAGTGTGGCGCGTTCCCAGTTGCTGGAGCTTGGGCGGCCGGGCAGTGGGGGCGGTTGAACAGACATCAAGGGGCTCCTGAAAAAACAAGGCTGTGCGAATGATAAAAGGAAAAGCGACGGTGCGTTTTGTACCAGATGGTGTGGCTAGTGATGCATCCATCGGCATCAATAATCAACAAAGGGTATCAACTGATGAGAGCAACGG
>JAGOGU010000072.1 GCA_017996515.1 Allobrachymonas sp. | reverse complement strand
CCGTCACCAGACTGGCGGCCAAAGGCAGCGCCACATGCGCCTGCACATAGGCCCAGGCATTGATGCCCGTCATCACCAACATCAAACCCACACACAAAAACCATGCGCCCGCAGCCCCCATGCGCGGCAACATCATCAGCAGCACGGCCGATACCAGAAAAACCGACACCAGTGCATACCCACGCGCGTAATCGGGCACATAAATGAAGCGGCCGTCCAGCATGGCCGACAGCAGCGAGGCATGCACCTCCACACCGGGATATGAGTGGTTGACAGGCGTGACGCGCAAATCGCGCAAGCCCGGCGCCGAGGTCCCCAGCAGCGCCACCTTGCCCTGCAACTGCCCGGCTTGCAACTTGCCGCTCAGCACATCGGCGGCAGAAACATAGCGAAACCGCCCATCTTCTTGCCCGCCCTTGCTGCGAAACGGCACCAGCACCGAGCCGTGGATATCGGTGTGCAAGTACAGCACATCCTTGCCCTGGCGCAACGACAAACCGCCCAAATGCAACGGGTTCTGAGCAGAAGAAACCGCGCCGCCACCAACAGGCTCCAGCTGCACATCGGTCTGCCCCAGCAGGGTCAAAAACATCGCCAAAGACAGCGAGGGGTAGTAGCGGCTGCCCTCGCCTTGTACATGCAGTTGCGCCAGCAAGGGCACACTGCGCAAGGCGCCGTCGCTATCGGTCAAGGCATTCATGAAACCGCCTGCAGGCGCAGCCGTCGCCAAGGCGGGCATATTGGCCGTATAGCCTTCCATCAGCGGCAGCCCCGCAATGCCTGCGGATTGCTCCTGCTTCACGTTCAGCGATATGGGCAGGCTGCCCGTTCGCCCGCTGTCGCGGTTGGAGGAAAAATAGTAGCCCAGCACCACCGGCTGGCCGCGCAAGCTATCGATCAGTTGCGCATCGTTGCGCGTCAACGCGTTGAGCCGCTGCAGCCATTCGTGATCCACTGATTGTGGGTTGGGGGTGTTTTGCAGCAGTTGCTGAAGATCTGCATAGGCATCGTCTTCGGGCTCGGAAAACAACATATCAAAGCCCAACAAAGCCACTTGCTGGCGTTGCAGCAGTTCGGTGCTCAGCCGCGCCAGCACGCCGCGCCGCCACGGCCAGCGCCCGTACTGTTTCAAACTGGCTTCGTCCACATCGATGATGACGATGCGCTCGTCCGGCTGATCCGTGCTGTCAAACCAGCGCAATCTGCGGTCGTAAATGCGCTGCTCCATCCGGTCGATGAGCTCAAATTCCGCCAGCCCCAACACCGAAGGCAACGTGACACACAAAGGCAGCAGAATGACCGTGCTGCGCAAAAAGGCCGCCAACGACCAACGCCGCACATTCAGCGTGCGCAACAGCTTTTGCAACCAGGAAGCGGCAGGCGCAGCATCACTCATACGCACATCAAAAAGAACATGGCACCAGACGCCCGCTCGGCCAAACGGCTACTCGCCCAACGCAAGCGCGAGCAGGCGAGCCAGCCATCAGGCATCAAATCGCTGCTCGAAGCACATTTGCACGCCTGCCAAATCGATTTCATCGCCGTTGACCAGAATATGCTCGCGTGCGGCAACGATATTGCCATTGCAGGTCAACGGGCGCGAGCCTTCGATATAACGCAGCACGAAGCTTTCTGCCCGCCGGGTGATGCTGGCAACCGCAACACCGGGTTTGCCCAGCGTGGTCACCGCTTTGCTCAGCTTGACCGTACGCCCAGCCGATGGACCGGAAATCACCCGTATCGAACTGTTGAGCACGCCTGTTACCTGCAGCGGCACGCGCTCCTCTTCCTGCGGGAAGTCAAAACGCAGGCGGAATTTGGCGATACCGATGATGTCGCCATGCCACAGCTGCTGCCGTTTGATCTTGACGCCATTGACCGATGTGCCGTTGGTGCTATTGACGTCTTCCACATAGAAGGTGTCATCGACATACTGAAAAATGGCGTGGTCGCCACTGACCGCCAGATTATCCAGAACGATGTGGTTATACGGCCTGCGCCCCAGCGAGATATGGTCTTTGTCCAGCACCACCTCGCGCACAGTCACGCCGTCCAGCGAAATAATCAGCTTGGCCATGTCTCAACCCTTGTGTACAAAACAGACATTGACAATACCCAGCCTCCATCCCCGATAAAAACAGCATGCCCACCCCTGGGACGAGATATAAAAAATGGATATTTTACGAATACCGCATGTTTTGACATGGAAATGAAGCAATAACCGTTCATTCTCATCAATTTGACAAAACAAACGTACACGAATGATCGGTTGCAAGGCAGGCGCCTCAGTCACAGAGCATTTTTGACCTGGATTGCGCTTACAACAACCCTTGTATCAAACGCCCCATTTCCGACGGATTGTGCGTCACCGTAAAACCGCATTCTTCCATCACGGCCAACTTGGCTTCTGCCGTATCAGCGCCCCCACTGATCAGTGCGCCCGCATGGCCCATGCGCTTGCCGGGTGGTGCCGTTACCCCCGCGATAAAACCGACCACCGGCTTTTGCATGTGCGCTTTGCACCAGCGCGCGGCTTCGGCCTCGTCGGGCCCGCCGATTTCGCCAATCATGATGACGGCGTCCGTATCCGGATCGTCATTGAACATTTGCATCACATCGATGTGCTTGAGACCGTTGATGGGATCCCCACCCAGGCCCACGGCCGTGGACTGGCCAATGCCCAACTCGGTCAGCTGCGCCACCGCCTCGTATGTGAGCGTGCCGGATCGGCTGACCACGCCCACGCGGCCTTTTTTATGGATGTGGCCGGGCATGATGCCGATTTTGATTTCATCGGGCGTGATGATGCCGGGGCAGTTGGGCCCCAACAGCAAGGTCTTTTTGCCACCAGCCGCCTCTTTGGCGCGCATTTTGCTGCGCACTTCGAGCATGTCGCGAATAGGGATGCCTTCGGTGATGCAGATCACGAAGTCCAGATCCGCTTCTACCGCCTCCCAAATGGCAGCGGCAGCGCCGACTGGCGGCACATACACAACGGATACGGTCGCGCCCGTGGCTTGGGCCGCTTCGCCCACATTGGCATAAATCGGTATGCCCTCGAAGTTTTCACCTGCTTTTTTGGGGTTGACCCCGGCCACAAAACAGTGCTGGCCGTTGGCGTAATCGCGGCTCATGCGGGTATGGAATTGCCCGGTTTTGCCGGTAATGCCCTGGGTGATGACCTTGGTGTTTTTGTTGATCAAAATGCTCATAGCGATAACTCTTGTAAGTGCCGATTAACGAACGTGGAACTGCACGCGGCGGTTGCGCTGGCGCCCTTCTGGCGTGTCATTGCTGGCAATGGGCTGCTCCATGCCGTAACCGGTGGCTGTCAGGTTTTCCACGCCTTGCGCGTTCAGATAGTCCTTGACGGCATCGGCTCGCTGCTGCGACAGGGTCTGGTTGCGTGTGGCATCACCCACATTGTCGGTATAGCCGGCCACTTCACCGCCCAGATGGGCCTCTTTCAAGGCGGCGGCCAATTCGTCCAGCTCTGCCCTGCTTGCTTGACGCAGGCGGGCCTTGCCCGTATCGAATTCGACATGGATGCGAAATGCGGTTGCGCCTTGCCTCAAGGCATCGGCCGCTTTCATGGCTTGCGGTTCGATGCCGCTGGTGTCCGACACCACGGTGTTGCCAAACCAACCAGCGATTTTGTCGGCCAGGCCGCCAATCATGGCTTCGCCCAAACCACCCGCAAACGTCAGGCGATTGGCCGCCGCGTGCAGCGTGACGCTGGCATTGTTTTTCATCCAATCAAACAGTTGGCTCAGCGCAGATTCGTTGGCCGCAAACGCTGGCAGGGCGGCATCTACTGTCAGTTTGTCGATGACTTGATCCGCGCCAAATACCTGGCTGGCGATAGCCAGCAGCTGGTCTTTGGCCGCCTGGCTGGCAACTTGCCCTTCCAGCACGAACTGTCCACCCTGGATGCTGGCCTGCCAGTCGCCCAAGGACGCGGCCGCAGGTGCAACCACACCGCTGGCTACGGTCGATGCGGCCGCAACGGGTGCAGGCTGCGAAGCCGGAGCATTGCTGTTGCACATTTTGAGCATCAACACCGCCAGCGCGCCAATGGCCGCCAGATAAATCCATTTGCCCCAGCCGGAAGAGGTGGATTCGTGCAAAGGCACAGCCGGAGCCGTTGCTGCTGCCGTGGCGCCCCCAGCGGCCTGGGACGCGCGCTTTTCGGCAGATTCCGTAGCTGCATCAACTGCCGCAGCCTGCGGCGCTTGTGCGGCCGACACGGCCATTTCCGCCGCTTCAGACATGGTGTGCGCTGTGATGATCGGCAGGCCGCTTGCGGCCAATATCTGCCGGCCTTCTTCTTCCTTGGTGCCTTTCATGCGCACGATCAAGGGCACCGACAAACCCACGGCTTTGGATGCGGCCACAATGCCTTCGGCGATGGTGTCGCAGCGCATGATGCCGCCAAAAATATTGACCAGAACGGCTTTCACGTTCGGGTTTTTGAGCATGATCTTGAACGCCTCGGTCACCTTCTCGGTCGTGGCACCGCCGCCTACGTCGAGAAAGTTGGCGGGCTCGCCGCCGTACAGCTTGATGGTGTCCATGGTCGCCATGGCCAGCCCCGCACCATTGACCAAGCAGCCGATGTTGCCGCCCAGACTGATGTAAGACAGGCCGAATTTGGATGCCTCCAACTCGGCCGGATCTTCCTCATCCAGATCGCGATACGCCATGATTTCGGGGTGGCGGAACAGCGCATTGCTGTCGAAGTTGAATTTGGCATCCAGCGCCGTGATGGCGCCTTGGCTGTCGCGGTTGAGCGGATTGATTTCCACCAGCGTGGCGTCCGTCTCCATGTAGCAAGTGTAGAGCTTGCGGCACACGTCGATAAACTGCGCCCGCGAATCTGGCGGCATGCCCACGCGCTGCGCCAACTCTTCGCCCTGCGCCTGGGTCAAGCCCTCTTGCCAGTCGATAAAAACCTTGGCAATTTTCTCGGGCTGCGTGCGCGCCACTTCTTCGATGTTCATGCCGCCCGCCTGCGAGGCAATCAGCGTCACTTTTTGCGACAAACGGTCGGTAATGCACGACAGGTAGTACTCCTGCTGAATATCCGCGCCTTCTTCAATATACAAGCGGCGTACTTTCTGCCCTTCAGGCCGCGTCTGGTGCGTGACCAACTGCATGCCCAGTATCTCGCCCGCAAGCTGCTTCACCTCGTCGATCGAGCGCGCCACTTTCACGCCGCCGCCCTTGCCACGCCCACCGGCATGGATTTGGGCCTTGACGACCCACACCGACCCGCCGAGTTTTTGCGCGGCCTCTACGGCCTCTTGAACGGTAAAGGCCGCAATCCCGCGCGGCACCGGTATGCCGAATTTGCGCAGAATATCCTTGCCTTGGTACTCATGAATTTTCATGGAATAGGTTCTCCGACTGGAACAAAAACAGGCGTCTGGCACCAGGCAACACCTGCCATGCACCATGCATGCACACCGTGTTGCAGCCAACTCCTGATGGAATCCGTTAAAAAATAGCCGAGTACTGTAACATGGCAATCTTTGCTCACGTGTGCTTTTCACCCGCCTGCGCCACGCCTTGTTGCATGTACCTCAAGCAGCTATGGCAAGCGAATAGCCACTGTGCCCCTTCCATTGATTGAACACGGCAACCCCGCCATCAGGCTCCCCCATGAAACAGACGCACCGCATATTCATCGACGGCGAAGCTGGCACCACCGGCCTGCAAATTCGCGATCGCCTGCAATCCATGGCAGGCATCGAGCTGTTGAGCATCGACCCCGCCCTGCGCAAAGACCCTGCCGCCAAGCAGGCGCTGATGGCGCAGGCCGATGTCGTCATTCTCTGCCTGCATGACGATGCCGCGCGCGAATCGGTCGCCCTGATCGATGCCATGCCGGGCAACAAGCCGCGCATCATCGACGCCTCGACCGCACACCGCGTGGCGCCCGGCTGGGTCTATGGCTTTCCGGAGCTGTGCGCAGGCCAGGCAGAGGCCATTCGCAGCGCCGAGCGGGTGGCCAACCCCGGCTGTTATGCCACCGGCGCTATCGCCCTGATTCGCCCGCTGATTGATGCCGGCATCCTGCCAGCCGACCACCCCGTGACCCTGCCCGCAGTCAGTGGTTACTCCGGCGGTGGGCGGCAAATGATCGAAGCCTACGAGCATGGCAACGCCCCAGCCTACGAACTGTACGCACTGGGGCTGAACCACAAGCACATCCCCGAAATCGTGGCCCATACCGGGCTGAAACGCCGCCCGTTGTTTACACCCAGCGTGGGCAATTTTGACCAAGGCATGATCGTGCAACTGCCCCTGCACCTCGACACCCTGCCCGATCGCCCGCGCCTGCAAGACCTGCACGCCGTTTACGAAAACCACTACCGCGGCAAGGGCTGGGTCAAGCTGGAAGACGCCCCGGCCGACGGCAAGCTCGATGCCGTGGCGCTCAAAAACACCAATCTGCTTGAAGTTCGCGTGCACGGCAACGACGATCTGTTCCACGCCGTGTGCACCGCGCGGCTGGACAACCTAGGCAAAGGCGCTAGCGGCGCCGCCGTGCAGAACCTGATGCTGATGCTGGGGTTGTAAGTCCCTGCTGCCTCAAGAGGTTTGCAGCCATGCACATGCCCCAAGCGCCTGATGCAACACCCGGCACGGGAGACATGGTCATCCTGAAACGTGACCTGACACCCACCCATGCGCACCTGCTGACCCATTTTTTGCAGCACTGCGGCATACAGGCCGAAGCAGGCGACACCTCCCTCGTGCAGATACTGTCACCGCTCACGCTAGCATTGGGTGGCGCCAAAATCCGCGTGCCGCAATCGCAGGTACAGCAGGCTTTGGATTTACTGGCTGCGTTTGAGCGAGGCGAATTCACCTTGCGCGATGATGAAAATTTCGACAATCAAACAACAACTTCCTGATTTCCTGCCCACGCAAGCCCGGCACAAACGCATATCAGGCGCGGGCCAAGCGCCAATCAGGTATCATTAAGGGTTTTTTCAGTCAATCCATTATTCTTTCAGGAATCATCATGGGCAACAAAATTGTTACCGAAGCCGATCGCAAGGCCACCAAACCCCTGCCAGGCGCAACCCGCATCAAACAAGGCGCTGGCCAAAAACGCAGCCAGGAACGC
>JAGOGU010000071.1 GCA_017996515.1 Allobrachymonas sp. | reverse complement strand
CCGCTGCTGCGGGTGTCCGCTGAGGTAGCCGCCCGTGTAGATGAACACGGCTCTGCCCACGCCCAGAATCATGCACAGCATCAGTGCGGAGAGACCGTCGATACGAAAGTCCAGAGACAGTTTGAGCGCGGGAATCCAGGGCGTGCTGAACGCCCACGGCAGGGGTGCAGACAGCAGCGCGCCGAACAGCAGCGTCAGCCCGCACAGCGGAATCAGGGTCCACAAAAAGCGCTCGACCAGCGGCATGGGAGCAATATTTTTTCCAGAGGCGTTGGGCGTCATGGGCAGTTCAAAGGGCGGCCATTACGGCGCGCCCGGGTCAGGGCAAAAGGGCGACGGATCGTGAGAAAGAGGGCTGCAACGCTTGGCGCCGAGCGCCATGTCTGCCAAATGGTGTTGCGTGGCGTGCAACCGAGCCTGACAGAATCTGCAAGGGCCTGCAGCCAACAGCACTTGATATTACTGCATTTAACAGGGTTTCCCCGCGCTGATCGGGCATAAACAAGCGGTATTTGTGCCCATCAAAACCGATTTGTCGGATGAAGCGCGCAGACGGATCCCTGCCCATGGGCTGACGCCGCTACGGCGAAAGGGATTTAAGGGCGCTGGGCTGGCGGCTCGGGCAGATTTGCCTATCATTGTGCGTGGTAGCTGTCCTTATCTCTTTCATCAGCAGGCGCGGTCCACCGCGTTCCAGCCATGCCATCACCTGTTTCTTCTCCCGCTCGGTCTTTTCAGTTGTCTGTTGACGGCATCAGCTGCGCGGCTTGCGTGAGCCGTGTGGAAAAAGCCTTGCTCAAAGTGCCCGGCGTGCATGCCGCCAGCGTGAATCTGGCCAGCGAGCAAGCCTTTGTCGAAGCAGACGCCAGCGTGACTGCCGCGCAACTGCTGGCCGCCGTGCAGGCGGCGGGCTATGGCGTGCGTACCGCCACCATCGAATTGCAGATACAGGAAATGAGCTGTGCGGCTTGCGTAGGCCGGGTTGAAAAAGCCCTGCTTAAAGTGCCCGGCGTGCTGGATGCCAGCGTGAATCTGGCCAGCGAAAAAGCCACGGTGCAGGTGTTGCAGGGTGTGTCTTTTGCCACATTGGCCGCGGCTGCGCAGGCGGCGGGTTACCCGGCGCGTGCGGTGCAGCAAGATGTGACAGGCGATGCAGCGCCTGCCGAGCGGGCGCCATGGTGGCCGCTGGCGCTCAGTGGTCTGCTGACCGCGCCGATGGTGTTGCCCATGCTGTTGCTGCCGTTGGGTGTGCACTGGATGCCCCCCGGTTGGGTGCAGTTGTTGCTGGCCACGCCGGTGCAGTTTGTATTGGGCAGGCGTTTTTACCGCGCGGCCTGGGGTGCCATCAAGGCGCGTAGCGGCAATATGGATGTGCTGGTGGCGTTGGGCACGTCGTCGGCCTATGGCTTGTCGGTGTATCTGCTGCTGCGCCACGTGCAAATGGGTAGCCATGGGCACGAGCCGCATTTGTATTTCGAGGCATCGGCTGCCGTTATCACGCTGGTGCTGCTGGGCAAATGGCTGGAAGCCCGCGCCAAGCGCCAAACGCTGGATGCGATACGAGCGCTGCAGGCGCTGCGCCCCGTCAGTGCTTGCGTGTTGGTGAACGGGCAAGAAGTGCAAACGCCCGTGAATCAATTGCAGCTGGGCGACCTGGTGCTGGTGCGCCCGGGTGAGCGTGTGGCGGTGGACGGCATCGTTCAAGACGGGCAAAGCCATATCGACGAATCGCTTATCACCGGCGAGAGCCTGCCGGTGGCGCGTGGTGTGGGCGAGCGCGTAACGGGCGGCTCTGTCAATGGCGAAGGCGTGCTGCGCGTGCGCACCACGGCCATTGGGGCAGAAACCACGCTGGCGCGCATCATCCGCATGGTGGAATCGGCCCAGGCGGCCAAGGCGCCCATTCAGCGCATGGTGGACAAGGTCAGCGCCGTGTTCGTGCCCGCTGTGTTGGTGGTGGCGGCCATCACGCTGCTGGGCTGGTGGCTATATGGCGGCCAGATCGAGCAGGCCGTGATCCATGCGGTGGCCGTGCTAGTGATTGCTTGCCCGTGCGCCTTGGGGTTGGCAACGCCTACAGCTATCATGGCTGGCACGGGGGTGGCCGCGCGCCACGGCATTCTGATCAAAGACGCGCAGGCGCTTGAATTGGCACATGCCGTCACCGCCGTGGCGTTCGACAAAACCGGCACGCTGACCGAAGGCAAGCCAGCACTCGTGGCCTACGAGCCTGCCGCAGGCGTGCAAGCGGTTGAGGTGGTGCGGCTGGCTGCTGCCCTACAACAGCACAGCGAACATCCGCTGGCGCGCGCCGTGCTGCACAAGGCGCAAGAGTTATCGATCGAGGTGCCGCCTGCACAGCAGGCCAAGGCGTTGCCCGGGCGTGGTGTGCAAGGCGAGGTGGCCGGCAGTGATTTGCTGCTGGGCAGCAGCCGGTTGTTGCAAGAAAACCATGCCCAGCCGGGCGCACTACAGGCGCGCGCCGACACTTTGCAAGCGCAGGGGTACAGCATTTCGTGGTTGATGCAGACGCAGGTCGGCGCCGTGCGCGTGCTGGGCTTGCTTGCTTTTGGCGACACCATCAAGCCCGCCTCGCAGCAGGCGATTGCGCGGCTGCACGCCTTGGGCATTCAAACCGTGATGCTCACGGGCGATAACCCCGGCAGCGCGCAAGCAGTGGCGCAGGCGCTGGGCATTGACGAAGTACACGCCCAACTGCTGCCGGATGACAAGGCGCGCATCATCGGCGAGCTGCGCAACCGCGGCGACGTGGTGGCCATGGTGGGTGATGGCCTGAACGATGCCCCCAGCCTGGTGGCGGCCGATGTGGGGCTGGCTGTTTCCACTGGCACCGATGTGGCGATGGAGGCTGCAGGCATCACGCTGATGCGGGGCGATCCGCGGCTGGTGGCCGATGCGATCGATGTTTCGCGCCGCACCTACGGCAAGATCAAACAAGGTCTGTTCTGGGCGTTTGTGTACAACACGTTGGGCATACCGTTGGCGGCGTTGGGCATGCTCAGCCCGGTGGTGGCGGGTGCGGCCATGGCCTTCAGCAGTGTGAGCGTGGTGCTCAACGCCCTGACACTGCGGCGTTGGCGCGCCAGCGCGCGGTAAGCGCCGCCCATGTGTTTAACGTCTGCCCATCGGCCATAAAAAAGAACCCTCGCGGGGTTCTTGGGGCTGCCTGCCCGGTCGAATGACCGGGCGGTTACACGCTTGGCGCGCGTTTGTACGTTTATTTGGCAGAAGCCTTGAGCAGGATTTGATAAATCTCGTCTTTGAGTGCCAGTTTCTGTTTTTTCAGCGTTTCGATTTCCACTTCGCCAACGGGAGAAATGTGTTTCTCAAGCTCGGTGATTTTTTCATCCAGATCGTTGTGCTCGTTGAACAGGCGCTCGAAATGGCGGTCTTCGTTTTTGAGGCGGGAGATCAAATCGCGGTATTCGGGAAACATACAAGTCCTTTCAGGTTGGCGGGTCGGCAACAGCCTTCCCAAAACAGCATGGCTACCACAGGCAACCACGAATAATCGTGCATACCCATAGTATATAAGTCGATGCCTGTTTTCGTGAGAGCGCCCCGAGCCTGTTTGCGCCTGTTCGTGCTTTTTTACGCAGTGCGTAGCGAGCAGGAGAAGGAAAAAACGGGAAACACCGCCCGCCGGCAGGGAATTGCGCCCATGCACAGAGCCTGCGCGCGCACTTCGCGGCAGAATGCGGGCGATGCAGAGGATGCGTGGATTGGCGGACAAGGAGATTGTGAATGCATGCGAACCATCAAGACTACACGGGCGACATCACGCCCGAGCAGGCGTTTGCCTGGCAGCAAAGCGGCGAGGCCGTGATTGTGGACGTGCGTACCGATGCCGAGCGCACATGGGTGGGCACCGTGCCGGGTTCGGTGGGCTTGAGCTGGGTCGAATGGCCGGGCATGCAGCCCAATGCGGCGTTTGATGCCACCGTGCAGGCGCTGGCGGCGCACCATGCGGGCAAAAAGCTGCTGTTTCTGTGCCGCAGCGGCGTGCGCTCTGTTGCAGCGGCCCAGCGCGCCACCGAGCTGGGGTTGGAGCATTGCTACAACATCCTTGAGGGCTTTGAAGGCGCGTTGGATGAACGCCAACAGCGCAATACATGCAATGGCTGGCGTTACCGCGGCCTGCCCTGGACGCAGCGGTAGAGCCTGCTCATCCCCTTTTTTACGCAGTGCGTTGTATGCAAAAAGCTGTCAGGCAAGGCGTAAACCGAAGACATGCATGGGAATATGGCGAGGATTGGCAACGCAACATGGCGGCTTTTTGAATACAACCCGAAGGGCGCACGTCAAAACCGCGCCATCCGTTGTTGCGCTTCTTGCCAAGCCTACAGGATTGGCAGCGTCGCGCGCCTAGGCTGACACGGTTTTAGCCGGTACGCGCACACGCAAAAAAGGGGATGAGCAGACTCCTGCTCTGTAACCTTTAGAGCCTGAACACCGTAAACCCTGCTGCAGCGGCCGCGTTCCGATCGTACAGGCTTTTGATATCGGCCAGAATCGGCTGCGTGCCGCGCGTGAAGGTTTTGAGCTGTTCGGGCGTCAGTGCGCGGTAGGCGCTGTGCCCCACGGCCACCACCAGCACATCCACGGGGTGGGCGGCATTGATGGTTTGCAGGGAAATGCCGTATTCGCGCAGCACCTCATCCGCATCGGCCACGGGGTCGCTTACCACGACCTGCATACCCCAGCTTTGAAATTCGCGCACCATGTCGATCACTTTGCTGTTGCGGATATCGGGGCAGTTTTCCTTGAACGTCATGCCCAGTATGCCCACCTTGCAGCGCGGGGCGTCCATGCCTTGGCGCAGCATCAGTTTGATGGTGTTGCGGGCGGCATAGCGGCCCATGTTGTCATTGATGCGCCGCCCCGCCAGAATGACCTGCGGGTTGTAGCCCACCATCTGCGCCTTGTAGGTGAGGTAATAGGGGTCCACGCCAATGCAGTGGCCACCCACCAGGCCGGGGCGAAAAGGCAGAAAATTCCACTTGCTGCCTGCGGCTTCGAGCACTTCGAGCGTATCAATGCCCAGCCGCGCAAACAGCACGGAAAGCTCATTGACAAAGGCAATGTTCAGGTCGCGCTGGGTATTCTCAATCACCTTGGCCGCTTCGGCCACACGGATGGAGCTGGCCGGATACGTGCCCGCCGTGACGATGCTGGCGTACAGCGCATCCACCGTCTGGGCGATGGTGGGTGTGCTGCCACTGGTGATTTTGCGCACCGTGGTCAAGGTATTGACCTTGTCGCCGGGGTTGATGCGCTCGGGGCTGTAGCCGCAGTAAAAACCTTGCGCCGGGTCGATTTGCGCCTCGTTGCCGCTGTGGATATAGGTCAGGCCGGAGGTTTGCTCCAGCACCGGCACGCACACCTCTTCGGTGGCACCAGGGTAAACGGTGGATTCGTAAATCACGATATCGCCCGGCTTGAGCGCCCGGCCTACTGTTTCGCTGGCTTTGATCAGCGGCCTCAGGTCGGGGTGATTGGCATCGTCCACCGGTGTCGGCACCGTCACGATGAAAATCCGGCAATCCCGCAGATCGCTGGCATCGCTGCTGAAGCGCAATTGCGTAGCGGCTTGCAACTGGGCGGGCGCCACTTCCAGCGTGCTGTCGTGTCCGGCCTGTAGCTGGGCAATGCGCTGCAGGTGGATGTCAAATCCGACAACTGGGCGGACACTGCCAAACGCCACGGCCAAAGGCAGGCCAACATAACCCAGCCCGATAATGGCGATGGGCGGCAAAGAGGGGGTGTGAATATTTGTCACGGTATGTATGGTGCGCGCATGGCGAATGCCTATACGCTTCGGGTCATTAAAATAACAAGATTATCCGGCAGATGCATGTTGTTAGCCGGGCCTGTCGCCGCACAAGAGATAAGGGGCATGAGCTGGCGGCCATTCATATCCATGTATTCGTAATATGAGAAGGAACAAGGAAACTGGCCATGCTTGATTTGCACCGGTCGAGTCGCATGCGGCTGGCGCTGGGGGGGGTGATTGCCTGCGTTGTGCCAATCGTTTTTGTGCCCTATTGGCCGTGGTCGCCTAACAATTACATGCGGCATAACTGGGTCAGCGTGGCCGTGGTGGCGTGCAGCTATGTGGCCACCGTGTTCAGCCTGCGCAAGCTGAAGCTGTTTCCGGGCATGCGCTCTGCGGTAGCGGGGGTTCCGCTGCTGCTGACGTGGTATGCGCTGGCCGCGTTGGCACTGTTGCTGTTGCGCCTGCCGTACAGTTTGCAATACATCTTTGGCGGATTTGCGCTGTCGGCCATCTGGATGCTGCTGCATTCCGTCATTTTGTGGCGTACGCGCAGGCTCAATCTGGCGTTTGTGCCCTTGGGTCGGGCAGATCGTCTGGATGAAATACCGGGCGCCAACTGGATTCGGCTGGATGATCCGCAGTTTCCGCAGCAACCCGATGTCCACGCCATCGTGGCGGATTTGCATGCCCCCGCACTGGATAATGCCTGGCAGAAATTTCTGGCGCAATGCACGTTGCAGCACATACCCGTCTATAACATTCGCCAAGTGGAGGAATCATTGACCGGGCGCATCAGAATCAGGCATATGTACGAGAACGATTTGGGCTCATTATTGCCATCGCCCATTTACATAACGACCAAATACATACTGGATGTGCTGTTGATTGCCATTTCCTTGCCCGTCGTATTGCCGCTCATGCTGCTGACGGCCGTAGCCATCAAACTCGATGATGGCGGGCGTGTTTTTTATACCCAGGAGCGGGTGGGTTATCGCGGCAAACCGTTTTTTATCCACAAGTTTCGCAGCATGACAGATTGCGACGATCTCAATCAGCAGCAGGAAACGGAGCTGAGCGATGCCCGAATTACCCGCGTAGGACGCTTTATTCGCAAAACCCGCATCGACGAACTGCCGCAGTTCTACAACGTGATAAAAGGCGAAATGAGTTTGATTGGACCGCGCGCCGAATACAAGAAATTTGCGGACGATCTGGAAAGCAGCGTTCCGTTCTATCAATACCGCCATATTGTCAAACCGGGTATTTCAGGCTGGGCGCAGGTCATGCACGGATATGCCACCGGGGTAGATGAAACCCAGATCAAAATCGAGCACGATTTTTATT
>JAGOGU010000070.1 GCA_017996515.1 Allobrachymonas sp. | reverse complement strand
CTGTTTCAAATACAGGTTATCAGCAGACTTTGAAAAAACGGCTCAAGAAACTTGCACCATCAACGCGCACAATACCGCTCATGAACAACACCGCTCCCTCGCACGCACTGGAATTTCTCGAAACCGCCACTTTGCCCGATGATGCCGTCGAGGTCGCGCGGGTGGGCGACGCATGGGGCGTCAAGGGCTGGTTCAAAGTGCTGGCATACAGCGCGCACCCCGAGGCGGTGTTTGCCAGCAAGCGGTGGTATGTGCAGCCGCCCGAGCGCGGAGCGCGCCATTTCACGGGAACCCGTTTGCTGCGAATCAGCCAGATCAAGCGCCATGGCGAGGCATTGGCTGCCCAGAGCCTGGACATCACCGATCGAAGCGTTGCCGAATGCTTGCGTGGCGCGCGCGTGTTTGTGCCGCGAACCTTTTTCCCCAGCTTGCAGGCAGACGAATACTACTGGGTGGATTTGATTGGCTGTGAAGTCGTCAATCGCGAAGGGGTGTTGTTGGGTACTGTCAAAGATTTGCTGGCCACCGGGCCGCAAACCACTTTGGTGCTGGCAGGGCCGGATGCAGAAACTGATCGCGACGGGCAGCGCATGATCCCCTTTGTCAATGCCATTGTGGACACGGTAGACGTGGCCGCCAAGCGCATCGTTGCGGACTGGCAGCCCGAATTCTGGGATTGAGTGCGGGTGTTGCCAGTCATGCGATTCGACATCATTACCCTGTTTCCTGAATTGTTTGCCCCCATGCTGGAGGTTGGCGTCACGCGCCGCGCCTTTGCATCTGGTCTGGTGCACGTCAGGCTGTGGCAATTGCGAGACTTTGCCGAAGGCCAATACCGCCGTGTGGACGATCGCCCGTTTGGCGGCGGGCCCGGCATGGTCATGCTGGCGCAGCCGCTGTGGCAATGTCTACACGCCATTCGCGAGGATCGGGCCGAGCCGGCCGAGCGACAAGCGCCGGTGGTGTTGTTTTCTCCAGCTGGCGTGCCGCTGACGCATGGTGAGGTGCAGCGCTGGGCCGCTGCCGACAGTGTAGGCGCCATTCTGGTGTGTGGCCGGTATGAAGGTGTGGATCAGCGTTTTATTGACACCTGTGTAAATGCCCAAATCAGCTTGGGCGATTTTGTGCTTTCAGGCGGAGAAATTCCCGCCATGGCCTTGCTGGATGCAGTGGCTCGGCTGCAACCAGGCGTGTTGCAAGATGCGGATAGCCATGCGCAAGACAGCTTCAACCCCGCCGTGGGCGGACTGCTGGATTGCCCGCACTACACGCGGCCCGAAGTGTGGCAAGGCCAGCGCGTGCCCGATGTGCTGCTCAGCGGCAACCATGCGGCGATTGCGCAGTGGCGGCATGCCCAGCGTGTGCAACTCACGCAGGCCAATCGCCCCGAAATTCTCCAAAAAACGCAAGACGAATAACTGCTGGGCTGCCCGATTGCGGCCCGCTGACGCCATTTGATACGCGTGCCAGTCAGCTTGCAGCAGACAATGTCATGCAATGTCGCGCAGACGCCATATTTTCAGGGCGCCTGCTTCTATAATCGGCACATGAGTACCGAACAACACAACACCATAGAAGCATCCAGCAAACCCAGCAACTTTTTGCGTCAGATCGTCGAGGCCGATTTGCAAAAAGGCGCCCATGCCCAACGCCACTGGGGCGGCAGCCCCGGTGATGCGGCGCACCATCAGGCAGGCGCGCTGGACGTAGCCAAAATCCGCACCCGTTTTCCGCCCGAGCCCAATGGCTATCTGCACATCGGGCACGCCAAAAGCATCTGCCTGAACTTTGGTATGGCCAAAGATTACGATGGTATTTGCCACTTGCGTTTTGACGACACCAACCCCGAGAAAGAAAGTGTCGAATACGTCAATAGCATCATCGATTCGGTGCAGTGGCTGGTCGGCAAGGCGTGGGAGCAAAACGGCTGCGAGCACCTGTATTACGCCAGCAACTATTTCGACTTCATGCACCGTGCCGCCGTGCACCTGATTGAACAGGGGCTGGCCTATGTGGATGAGCAAACGCCCGAGCAAATGCGCGAAAACCGCGGCGACTTTGGCAAGCCGGGGGTTGATAGCCCCTTTCGCACACGCACCGTGGCCGAGAACCTGGCGCGTTTTGAAGATATGCGCCAGGGCAAGCTGGCCGATGGCGCTGCCGTGCTGCGCGCCAAAATCGATATGGCGCACCCCAACATCAATATGCGCGATCCGGCCATCTACCGCATTCGCCGCGCACACCACCACAACACGGGCGACACGTGGTGCATCTATCCCATGTACACCTTTGCGCAGCCCATCGAAGACGCTTTGGAAAACATCACCCACAGCTTCTGTACGTTGGAGTTCGAAGACCAGCGCCCGTTCTACGACTGGGTTACGGCGCATCTGGCGCAAGGCGGCTTGATTTCCACGCCGCCGCCGCACCAGTACGAATTTGCACGGCTCAACCTGACTTACGTGGTCACCAGCAAGCGCAAGCTCAAACAACTGGTGGACGAGGCGCACGTCAATGGCTGGGATGACCCCCGCATGCCCACCATTGCGGGGCTGCGCCGCCGTGGCTACACGCCAGAGAGCCTGCAACTATTTGCCGAGCGCATCGGTGTGAGCAAGGCCGATAGCTGGATTGACTATTCCACGCTGGAAGGCGCCTTGCGCGATACGCTGGATCCTGTTGCGCCGCGCGCCATGGCTGTGCTGAATCCCGTCAAACTCACCATCACCAACTGGGATGAGGTCATGGGCGCGGGTACGCTGGATGCATGCCAAGCGCCCGTGCACCCGCATCACCCCGAGCAAGGCAGCCGTACCATGCGCATGGGCAAGCACTTGTGGATTGAGCGCGAAGACTTCATGGAGGTGCCCGGCAAAGGCTACTTCCGCCTGTTCCCGCCGCACACCAACCCCAACACCGGCGAGGCCAAGCCGGGCAACAAGGTGCGCCTCAAATACGGCCATATCGTGGAATGCACGGGTTGTACAAAAGATGCCAGCGGCAACGTGACCGAAGTGTTGGTGAGTCTGATTCCCGACACCAAGAGCGGCACGCCCGGGGCTGACAGCGTCAAGGTCAAAGGTGTTATCGGCTGGGTGGGCGCGGAAGATGGCGTGCCAGCCGAAGTGCGCCTGTACGACCGCTTGTTTACCGAAGCGCAGCCCGATGCGGGCGGCCGCGATTTTTTGACGGCGCTCAACCCTGACAGCCTCCAAATCGTGCAGGGCTGGGTTGAGCCTTCTGCTGTGCAGGCATCACCCGAGAGCCATTTCCAGTTTGAACGATTGGGGTATTTCGCGACCGATAGCCACGACCATCAACCGGGCAAGCCCGTCTTCAACCGCGTGACGGGTTTACGGGATTCGTGGGGCAAGTAATGCCCATGCCGCCTGGGCGAAAAAATCCATCCGGGCGGCTCGCTTCACGGCTGATGGCGCTGTGTGCGGCGGGCGTGCTGGCGGCCTGCGCTACATCAACACAACCCAAACTGGCTGGGGCACTGCATATCCATTACCCCGGTCTTTCGCAAGAGTTGGGAGAAGAAGGCACTGCGCGTGTGCGCTTGCGTTATGACGCGTATGGCGTTGTGCAGGAAGCAAGCATCGCACAAAGCTCGGGCAGCCCAAGTCTTGACCGCGCGGCGCTGGCATCGGCACGGCAAGCGCGCATCCGACCCGGTACACGTTATGGCGTGCCGCAAGCGGGCGTGGTGGTTTTGCCGGTGCGCTTTGTGTTGCAAGACTGATGTGGAAGAAAAAGCCGCATGGAAAAATGCATCCCCCAAGGCCCAATCGCAGTGTTGCGCCATTGCGCATATCGGCCCTGCGCATGATCTGAACAGTAGAAGCGGTCCTGAAAGAGGCTTGAAAAACAGGTCAAGCCAGGAAAGCAAAATAAACAAAAAGCCCCTGATTTTTATCAGAGGCTTTTTGTTGTGAGCTGTGTGTTGGCTACAGCGCGAACCGCGCCAAACCAAAGGGTGTGTTAGTACGTTCTGGCTTGCGCAATGATGCTGGAACCATCGCGTCCCGGGCGGTTGCCGTTTTGCTGTACCCAGTAGCGGATGGATTCGGCATCTTGCGCCCGCAGATTGGTGGCAGAAGAATCCAGCAAAACGATGATGACGTTACGCCCGTTGATATTGCTCTGCATGACGACGCAGCGCCCCGCTTCGGAAATGAAACCTGTTTTTTGCAGGCCGATATTCCATTCCGGGCTGTGGATGAGGCGGTTGGTATTGTTGAAGCGCAGCATTTTTCCTTGCACGGCAAAGTTTGCACCGGGGTAGGTGGTGTAGTTGCGAATCAAGGGATAACGGTAAGCCGCCTTGACCAGCAAAGCCAGATCGTGCGCACTGGATTGGTTGGAACTGGACAATCCGGTTGGCTCCACATAACGTGTTTCGCGCATACCCAGCATGAGCGCGCGTTGGTTCATGGCGCGAACCGCTGCGCTCAAGCCGCCGGGATAGGTGCGCCCCAAGGCATGGGCGGCACGGTTCTCGCTCGACATCAGGGACAGATGCAGCAACTCTTGCCGCGACAGCGTGGTGCCTACAGCCAGACGCGAGCGGCTGCCTTTGAGGCGATCTACATCTTCGTCGGTGATGGTGATCATTTCGTCCATGGGCAGGTTGGCATCCATGGTGATGACTGCCGTCATCAGCTTGGTGATGGATGCAATGGGCGAAACGAAATGTCCATTTTTATTGACCAGTATTTGCCCTGTTTTTTGATCCATGGCAAAGGCCACGCTGGAGTACAGATCGGGTCCGAAGTTGCCACGGTCTTGGCTCAAACCCTGAATCTGCCCCAAGCTGTTGCGCTGTGGCACGGAAACACGAATGATGGATGAAGAAGGCGCAGGGTCTGGCTGGCGCGTTGGTACTGTTGCTGTTTGCACGGGAGGTGGAGCAACAGGTGTTACCACCGACGCAACAACAGGAGTTGGGGTGACGGACGCAACTGCTGTGGCTGCTGCGGACGCTTCTGCCTGTTTGTCATTCAGCAGTGCCTGAAGAGGATCGTCATGTGTTTGGGCAGCGGGAGTGGTGCCAAGAGCGGCTGGAGTGCTTTCCGGGTTGGCTTGCGGCGCTACAGCCGTCGTGGCTGCAGGCACAACGGCAGGCGCATCCTCAAAAACGGCGGTGTTGGCATTATTGCCGGAAGTAGTGGCTTGTAGCGCCATCAGGTCTTCTTGCAAAGCCGGGCTGGTACCGGGTTGTGGCGCTTGCTGAATGGCGGTGGGGGCAACAACTGCGGCTTGGCGTGCGGCAGTGGCTCTGGCTTGCAGTTGGCGCTCTTTCTCTTTCTGGGCGGCAGCCAATCGTTGCGCGCGCGCTTGCTCCATTTTTTCTTGCCGCTCGGCTTTTTCCGCTTGCTGGGCTTGCGTGGTCAGGCGCGCCAATTGCTGCTTCTGAATCTTGCTGAGGGTGCGGCCTTTGCCTTTGGCTTGCAGGGCGGCAATTTGTTTGCGCAGGTCTTGAGTAGAAGGGGCTTTTGCATCGCTTTTGTCCCCTTTTTTGTTGTGCGCAGTCAGGCGGCTGTCTGCTTTGCTGTTACGTACCACTTTGTCTGTGGCGCTTGCAAGGGCAGTGGTTTGTGCTTGGCGTTTGGAAGATGCGCCTGAGCCATTTTTACCAGCTTTGCCGGTGGCTGCGACGCTCGCGGTTTTTTTATCGTTGCTTTTGTCTTTGTGTGCGCTTGCAGTCGTTTTGGCATTGCTGTTTTTGTTTCCCGCACTTTTTGCCGATGGCTTGGTTGCCGTTTTGACTGCGGGCTTTTCAGTAACTTTGCTCTTGCCAGGCTTGGCCCATGCTGGGGACACAACGCCTGCAAGCAAAAGTGCACACACCAAAGAAATGTGTCCGGATGTACGGCGCATTTTCTGTACGAGAGTTGTGGAAGTCGTACGCGATGAAGAACGAAATACGCTCGAAAACATGATGAAACCCCTTGGCACAAGATATTCTTCAATAGTTTAACTCGATTCAAAATCAATGGCATATCAAATACTTGGATTCAATACTTCATTTGTCGATTAAATTGTAAAAAATGGAGAACAGGGGCTTTCACAAATCTGAAAATAGATCATGGAGAGATAAGTAAAAGACCAATATCTCTGCTCGCACCGGTTTGCTGCAAATTACAAATGGCAAAAAATAGGAACATGCCATGCTTGCTGACAGCACAACAGGACTGGCGGATGAGAGCTTGGATGTACCTGTTGATTTGGGTGGCCGATGACGATGCGGTTTCATGGTGCGTTGCATGCACACTCGAAAAACGCGAACAAGGCCCCAAGGCATGCACGTTGGGAATCACGCAGGGCTCTTCTGCTGAGCCCTGCTGGAGTGTAGAGAAAAAATAGACTGACTATCGTGCCGCTTGTCAGCGTGCTTAAAGCGCCTGCGTCAGTTCAGGCAAAGCCGTGGCAACGTCTGCCTCCAGAAAATAGTCGGCGATGCTGGCAATGGGGGCGTCGGGGTCTTTGTTGATGGCAACAATCACCTTGCTGTCTTTCATGCCCGCCAAATGCTGAATGGCGCCGCTGATGCCGCAAGCAATGTACAAGTCGGGCGCAACGATTTTGCCGGTTTGGCCAACTTGCAAGGCATTGGGCGCATAGCCCGCATCCACCGCAGCGCGGCTGGCGCCAATGGCTGCGCCAAGTTTGTCGGCCAGCGGGGTGAGCAGGACGTTGAACGCTTCGGCGCTATCCAGCCCGCGGCCACCAGTCACGATTACGCGCGCTGTGGTGAGGTCAGGCCGGTCGGATTTGGCTTCTTCGCGGTTCACAAAGGTGGACATGCCCCTATCACTTACAGTAGCTACGTTTTCAATAACAGCAGTGTTATCTGTCGTGACGGCGGCATCAAAACTGGTCGTGCGCATGGTCAATACCTGGATGGCATCACTGCTTTGCACGGTAGCGAAAGCATTGCCTGCGTAAATGGGGCGCTCGAACGTATTGGGGCTGATGATGCGCGTCACATCGCTTACCTGGGCAACATCCAGCTTGGCGGCAACACGCGGTGCGGTGTTTTTGCCGTTGGCCGTGGCGGCAAATACGATGTGGCTGTAAGACGCAGCTACGGCCAGCACTTGGGTTGCCAGATTCTCTGCCAGGGGATTGGCCAGCATCGGAGC
>JAGOGU010000069.1 GCA_017996515.1 Allobrachymonas sp. | reverse complement strand
GCATCGTGCTGCTGGTGATGCTGGCGGCGTACATGACGTGGACGATCTGGCAAAACCTGAAAGGCACCGAGCAACTGGCCGCCGAATATGCCGAAGAACTGGACAAAACCACGCCCCCCGCTCCCTTGTACAAAAGCATCTTCTGGCTGGTGCTGGGGCTGGTGCTGCTGGTGCTCAGCTCCCGCCTGCTGGTGTGGGGCGCCGTCACCATCGCCCAGGGTTTGGGCGTCAGTGATTTGATCATCGGCCTGACTGTGGTGGCCGTTGGCACATCCCTGCCGGAGCTGGCTTCGTCCATCGCCGCCGCCCGCAAAGGCGAGCATGAAATCGCCCTGGGCAATGTCATTGGCTCCAATATGTTCAACACGCTGGCTGTTGTCGGTGTGGCCGCCGTCATTCACCCCTTGCAGGTCACCCCAGAAATACTGAATCGCGATATCGCCATCATGGCCACACTGACCGTGTTGCTGCTGATATTCTGCATAGGCCAACGGGCCAAACGAGGCAAACGCGTCAAATGGAGCAACGGGCGTATCGGGCGCATCAAGGGCGGCGTTTTTCTGGCCGGCTATCTCGCCTACACCACCTACCTGATTGCCACGTCGTTTTGAGGCTGGCTGCGGCAGCACAAGCCCTGCCCACCCACCTTGCACTGGCGCGCAGTGCCGTGTGCAGGCCACCGCGCCGAATCATGCAACACCATGCCGCTTGGAGCACACCTCCAAGCGACATTTTTACCCCTCTCCGATACGCCTACCTATTTGGCAACATGAGGCATCATTTCGCAGCATTTGGGGTTATTCTGACGTTATGCCGTTGAAAGGGGAAATTCCATGCGTGAGAATCGCTTTGCCTGTCGCTCACTGTTGGCTTCCAGCCTGGCCGCCCTGTGTTTAACGGCTTGCTCGGCAACATCCTCTGGCGCGGCGGCAAGTGACACATCAGCGGTCGCTTCAAGCGGTCACGACCTGGACTTTCGCCAACAACCCTACACGCAGCAAACCAGCACGGTCAATGGGCAGAGCATCAGCTACCGCGCATACGAAGGCATTGTGTATGTGCGCCATCCAGTAGAGCCACGTTATCAAACGATCAACATCTACATCCCCGAAGCCTATTTCCGGAACCAGACCATCAACGGCTGGTCTGCACAAACCGCGCCTATTTTTCTGCCCAACCAAGTAGGCGGATACATGCCCAGCGAAGCGGGCAAGCCTGGCGCACGCCGCTTTGGTACATCGCCTGATACCGGCAATACGCCCCCGGCTGATGCCATGCAACGGGCACTGGCGCAAGGCTATGTCGTGGCGTCGCCCGGCGCGCGCGGCCGCACCTCGTCCACAGGCAAGGCGCCTGCGGCCATTGTGGATCTGAAAGCCGCCGTACGCTATTTGCGCGCCAACGATTCCGCCATGCCTGGCGATGCCAACAAGATCATCTCCAACGGTACCAGCGCAGGCGGTGCGCTCTCGGTACTTCTGGGTGCCAGCGGCAACCATGCCGATTACGAACCCTATCTGCAAGCACTGGGTGCAGCACAGGCGTCTGACGATATTTTTGCCGTCTCGGCCTATTGCCCCATCAGCATTCTGGAGCATGCCGATGCCGCCTACGAATGGCAATTCAACGGCATCAACAACTACCAGAAGATGGACATCAGCATGCTGGATTACAAGGTCGAGCGCAAGCTGGTGTCTGGCACCCTGAATGCCGAGCAAATCAAACTATCAGACGCACTCAAGCCGCTGTTTGCGCCGTATGTCAATAGCCTCAATCTCCGCGATGCCCACGGACAACCCCTGCGGCTGGATCAAAACGGCAATGGCAGTTTCAGGCAATATGTGGAAAGCCATTTGCTGCAAGCCGCGCAGGCTCAGCTTGATGCAGGCAAAGACTTGTCAGATCGTGGTTGGCTCACCATTCGCAACGGCCGCGCGATAGCAGCCGACTTAGCCGCTTACGCCCAAGCCGCAGGCCGCCAAAAAACACCTCCAGCCTTTGATGCCGTGGACTTGAGCAGCGGCGAAAACCAGTTGTTCGGTACGGCCACGACCGACAAGCGACACTTCACCGCCTTTGGCCAAACACACAGCACGGCTCATAACGCCACCCGTGCCGACCCGCACACCGTGCGCCTGATGAATCCGATGCACTACATCACCGCCAACAAGCACGCTGCAACAACCCATACAACCAACCAAACCGCGCAACACTGGCGCATTCGCGTAGGCACTGCCGACCGCGACACTTCGCTGGCTATTGCAGCCATCCTCAATGCCCGGCTGCAAAACGCCGGACACCAAGTGGACTTTGCCCTGCCATGGGATGTGCCACACAGCGGCGACTACGATCTGGACGAGCTTTTTGCCTGGATTCAGCGAACTGCGCAACAGCCGAAAAATGCAACGCGTTGATGCATAAGGCGTCGAACATGCCCCCGATCATTTGACTTTGCAAACCGTCTATCCGTGTTGATCCTGTCTGATGCGACGTGATCTCTTCCCAACCACCACCCTGCATAAGGTATCGCCATGAACCCAACACTTGCTTCCGCCCCTTTGCACGTTGCCGTTATCCTCTCGGGCTGCGGCTTTCAGGATGGCAGCGAAATCCACGAAGCCGTCTGCACCCTGCTCGCGCTCGACCAGCAAGGCGCGCACTACCAATGCTTTGCGCCCGATATGGCGCAAGCCCGTGTGGCCAACCACTACAGCGGCAGCACCACAGACGAAAGCCGCAATGTATTGGTGGAGTCGGCCCGCATCGCCCGCGGCGCCATCCAGCCCCTGTCTGCTTTTGATGCCAGCCACTTCCACGCCCTAGTCATGCCCGGTGGCTTTGGCGCCGCGCTGAACCTGAGCGACTTTGCCACCGCCGGCGCGCAATGCAACGTGCAGCCCGATGTGGCCCGCACCGTCACCAGCATGCACCAAGCGGGCAAACCCATTGGGGCGCTGTGCATTGCGCCGGTGATTCTGGCGCGACTGATACCGGGCGCCCGCATCACCATTGGGCAAGATGCCGACACCGCACAGGCTTGCGAAGCCTTGGGCGCCAAGCACCACAACACCACCCACGGCGAAGTGGTAGTGGATGAAGACAACCGGCTGGTGACCACGCCGTGCTACATGCTGGACGCCCGCATCAGCCAAATCTACGCCGGCGCACAGGCGCTGGTGCACGAAGTGCTGTGCATGGCCCCAAGCAGCCGCGCGGCATAAGGCCCCTACCGCCCACACAACAGCCATGCACGGCCACAGATGAAGGTGCTGCGCTTGTTTTGTCCAGGAGGTGTTGTGGGGAGCTTGCTCTTTGTTTTTTGGCTTAGAACCAACGGCAGAAGTGGATGTGAAGGTGGATTTTTGGTCATCACTGTTACCGAAATGAAAAGAAATTCAACAGGCGACACGAGACTTGTTGTTGGGTTTTAAAGCGAAGGAAATAGCCACCACCCCATAAACACCTCTTTCGAATGCGCCCGCCCCACGCATCGCCTTGGCGCAAAACCTGTTTTTAACAAGCAGTTGGCGCTCATTGGTGCTGATGGATTTTGTTCAACGCAATAACCGCCGCAAATAGCCATGGGTTTAGAGCACATCATATTTTTAGGGTCTTTGGTTTTGGGTGCCTTGCTGCACCTACTGATTCCGCGGCGGGGGTTGGCTGTGCTTGTGGCAACGGCCGCCATGGTGGTGTACCAAGCCATTGATCTGTTCAGCACGCCTTCTACAGGCGGGGGCGCATCCATGTGGCCGGTTGCCCTGTTGTTTATCGCAGCTTATGCCGCTACCGGCGCGGCCTTGGGCGCTCTTGCCACCAGCGCCATCCGCAGCCGAAAGCGCTAGCGGCAAGCGGTGCATACATCGCTACGCACCCCCAACTGTTTTTCTGCCCAAACACCCCTGCGCCCAAGCCGCCAAAGCCACCCTTTGGCCGCGCACCATGCGCTGCGGCACGCGCCCAGTGGATGAAGATGCGTAGGTTGGGCTTGGTACTTGGCGGCGCCTGCCTTGCCTCTCAAGCCGCTGCGCGCAGCGTTTGGCTCACCGGTTGGCGCAGCACGTTGCGCAAGCTCCACCAGCCTGCCGCCCAGGCCAGCAACGCGCCTGCGGCGGCTGTGGCGGGCAGCACCCACCAAGCGAGCGTCCAGTCAAACTCGAACACATAGCGCGCCAGCACCCAGCTGATGCCCAGCGCCACGCCGCCAGCCAGCCAGCCGGCCAGTGCACCGGTTACCAGCAGTTCGGCGTTTTGCACGCGCTGCAACAAGGCGCTGCGCGCGCCCAAGGCCCGCATGATGGCAAATTCGCGCGCACGCTCTTCGCGCGTGCTGGCAACGGTGGCAAACAGCACCAGCACGCCAGCGGCCAGGCCAAAGCCAAACAGCAGCTCAACCGCGCGGATGACTTTGTCGAGCACGGATTGCACCTGCTGCAAGGTGCTGTCGGTATCGACTTGTGTGATGTTGGGGTAGTCTTGCAGCAGGCGATAGTCGAGGCTAGGTTCGCCCGGCACGCGCGCAGGTGAGCGGTAGGCGGTGATGTAGGTCACGGCCAGATCATCACCCAAACTGGCGATCGGGTACAGCGCAAAAAAGTTCACGTGCATGGATGCCCAATTGACCTTGCGCACCGAGGTGATGGTGCTGATGCGCTGCACGCCTGCCATGTCAAACACCACGCGGTCGCCCAGGCGCAGACCCAGCGTTTGCATGATGCCTTCTTCCATGCTGATGCCATCGGCATCGCCCGCGCGCCACGCGCCTTGCGCGATCGGGTTCCATTCGGGCAACTGGGCGCTGTAGCTGAGGTTGAATTCGCGCTGCACCATGCGCTGTGCCCGCTCATCGGTGTATTGCGTGGCATCTACCGGCTTGCCGTTGACGGCGACGAGCCGCCCGCGCACCATGGGGAACCAGTCGTACTGGCTCACGCCGCCTGCGCGCAGCGCTTGCTGAAAGCCTTGCTCCTGATCGGGCAGTATGTTGATGACATAGCGGTTGTGCGCATCGGCCGGGGTAGCATCGCGCCAACTTTGCACCAGATCGGTGCGCAACAGCACCAGCAGCGCCAACGCCATCAGCCCCAGGCACAGGCTGCTGATTTGCACCACCACAAAGCCCGGCCGCGCCCCCAATTGCCGCATGGCCAAACGCACGCCTTGCGGCAGGCGCTGCGCCCAAGGCATGCGCACCAGCCGTTGCAACAGCCACACGGCCAGCCAGCCCAGCAGCACAAACAGCAACACAGCTGCGGCAAAGCCCCCTACGGCGATGCCGCCCATTTTCAAGTCGGCACTGGCCGCCAGCAGCAGCAGCACAAACCCTGCCACCCCCGCCAAAATGACCAGCGCCGATGCGGGCTTGAGTCGCCCCAGCTCGCGCCGAATCACGCGCAACGCAGGCGTGTCGGCCATTTGCAGCACTGGCGGCAGGCCAAAGGCCAGCAGCAGGGTCATGCCCACGCCCAGCCCAATCAGCGCGGGCTGCACGCCCGGCTGGGGCAGATCGCCCACGCGCAGCACATGGGCCAGCAAGGCCACAAAGCCGTAATGCACGCCATAACCCAAGGCCACGCCACACAGGCTGCCCGCCAGCCCAGCCAATACAAATTCGGTGCCATAGACCAGCGCAATGGTGCGCTGGGGCAGGCCAAAGACCCGCATCATGGCGCAACCGTCCAGATGGCGCACGGCGAAGCTGCGCGTGCCCAGCACAATGGCTACGGCGCTGAGCAAGGCCGTGAGCAGCGCCACCAGGTTGAGGAAGTTGCTGGCGCGGCCCAATGTTTCTTGCATGCGGGGGCTGTCTTCATCCAGCGATTGCAGGCGCACACCTTGGGAGCCGGGTTGCGCGATCTCGGCCCGCGCCCAATCGGTATAGCGGCGCACGGCGCCGGGGGCGCCCACCAGCGCCAGGCGATAGTTCACGCGGCTGGCGGGTTGAATCAGCTCGGTCGCGGGCAAATCCGCTTCGTGCATCAGCACCCGTGGCGCAAAGCTGATCAAGCCGCCGCCCCGGTCAGGCTCTTGCGTCAGCACGTGCGCAATGCGCAAGGCCGAGTTGCCCAGCCAAAGCGTGTCGCCCACTTGCAGCCCCAGGGTTTCGAGCAAGGGGGCTTCTACCCACACCTCGCCCGGCTGTGGCGGCTGCGTGATGGCTACATCAGCCATGCCGTTGGCCCCATCGTTAGCCATTTGAGAAGACGCACCAGTACTGGATGCCGCTGCTGGATTGTTCGCTGCATTTTGCGTTGTCTCTTCCGCCACAGCCCGCACACGCAATGCGCCGCGCAGCGGATAGGTGTCGCTTACCGCCTTGAGATACACCAGCCGCCCGGCTCCGCCTTTTTCTTCCGGCGCGCGCGCCATGGTGGGAAAGGTTTGCGTCATGGCGGTTCGCAACCCCTGCTCGGCTGCTTTGGCGGCAAAGCTGACAGGTAGCGGATTGTCGCCACTCACCACCAGATCCCCACCCAGCAACTGCGCCGCATCGCGGCGCAGCACGGCATCCAGCCGGCTCGAGAAAAAGGCCACGGCCGACAAGGCGGCCACCGCCAGGGTAAGCGCCACGAACAGCAGCCGCAATTCGCCCGCGCGCACATCGCGCCACAGCGAGCGCCAAGCCAGACGCCAGAAAGCCGGAGGGGTAGAAAATGTTTGGGGAGCAGGAACAGACATAGCCCGCATTGTGCGGCATGCGGCGGGGCTGTGCCAAGGTTCGGGCCTATCTGCAGATGAACGAAAAGGGCTTGCGGCCAAATGAACGGCCTTAAGGCACAACACACGACACGAAAAGATGCCAAACAAATTGCATGAACAGACTATGAGCGCGTGTAATGCATGTAATATTTGGACGCATGTTTTATTCGATATTTACGGTCAAAAGCATGCGTTGCGCACCGCGCGGTTGCTAGCTGTTTTGCCCCTTATCGGCGTACATATCTACACGTATAGACCTATGCCCTTAAAGCCCGACACCCCCAAGCAGCGCCTGCTGCCACGCCTTCCGCGTTTGTCTCGGTTGGGGCGGCATTTGCTGCTGATTGTGCTGGCCAAGGCCTTGGTGCTGGCGGGACTGTGGTTGGTATTTATCAAGCCGTATAAGGTGCCGATGGACCCCCACCGCATGGAGCAACGCATGGGCAGTGGCGCAGCAACGCTTGTTGCCCCGCACCCGACAGAAAACAAGGACAAAAACCATGATTGATCCCGTTGTTGTGGGCCTGTCGCGCCTGCAGTTTGCAGCCACCGCTATGTACCACTTTCTATTTGTGCCGCTCACCATCGGCCTGTCCTGGATGC
>JAGOGU010000068.1 GCA_017996515.1 Allobrachymonas sp. | reverse complement strand
CGTGACCGCTCGTGCCACGCAGGCACCCAACCTGATAAACCTGCATCTTAATGCGTGTTGGGCCTGTTTGGCTCACAGTTTGAAACAGATTTGTAGGGCTTTGCAAGGGGATGCAGCGTATTTGCCGCGCTGACGGGGATTTTTGTCGTATAAAAAGCGGCAAGGGCTGTTGGTGTCCAAAAGCCCTAACGGGTGTACAAGATGCGCTTTGCCCGCGGCTTGAAGTTGCCCAATGCGCCACAATGTAGGGGATATGGAAGACCGTTTCTCGCACTCTCATCCCAATATGACCACTTTGTACCACTCGGATGACTTCGTTGTGGTGCATCTGCGTGGCACACCTGTCGCTGACGCGGCGGCAGAGGGTGAGGCTGCGCCGGTTGATCGCGGCCCGCCGCGGCTGGAGCGTGATGGCTTCGAGATTGTGGATAAGCGCGCGGGCAGGCATGTGTATCTGGAAGGCGGCTGGGCCGATCTGTTCGAACGCCAGATTCAGGCTTGGCGCCAGATCACCCCCACCCAGGAAGAAGTGGAAGACGCGCTGGAGCACTACGCCAGCCTGGCGGGCAACCCCGTGGTGCTGCATTGAGGCCGTCCGGTGCGGTTTGTGGCGCCGGAGCTTTTCAGGCGTGGGCATCCCACAGCTATTTCGGCCGGTTCGGCCATACCATTCCCGTGGTGGGGCGGGGGTAATCTCTGCATCAGGTGAATGAATCGCAAACCCGCGTCAAATCTGCGAAAATAGCAGGATGAGCGAATTGCAAAATACCCCTGAAAATACTACTACTCCCTCTGTGCCTGAAACAGGCTACGGCGAAAGCGCCATCCAGATTCTGGAAGGGCTGGAGGCCGTGCGCAAGCGCCCCGGCATGTACATCGGCGACACCTCGGACGGCACCGGCCTGCACCACCTGGTGTTCGAGGTGGTGGACAACTCCATCGACGAAGCCCTGGCCGGCTATTGCGACGACATCGTCGTCACCATCCATTCCGACAACTCCATCAGCATCGTCGATAACGGCCGCGGCATCCCCACCGGCGTGAAGATGGACGACAAGCACGAGCCCAAGCGCAGCGCCGCCGAAATCGCGCTGACCGAGCTGCACGCGGGCGGCAAGTTCAACCAGAACAGCTACAAGGTCTCCGGCGGCCTGCACGGCGTGGGCGTGAGCTGCGTGAACGCCTTGTCCAGCACGCTGCGCCTGGTGGTGCGCCGTGACGGCAAGAAGCACGAGCTGGAATTTTCCCGTGGCTTCGTGCAAAACCGCGTGATCGAAGTGGTGGACGGCGCCGAGGTATCGCCCATGCGCATCACCGGCGACACGGACAAGCGCGGCACCGAAGTGCGCTTTTTGCCCGACACCGAAATCTTCAAAGAGAACAACGACTTTCACTACGACATCCTGGCCAAGCGCCTGCGCGAGCTGAGCTTTCTGAACAACGGCGTGCGCATCCGCCTGATCGACGAGCGCAGCGGCAAGGAAGACGACTTCTCCGGCGCCGGCGGCGTCAAGGGCTTTGTGGAATTCATCAACGGCGCTAAGAAAGTGCTGCACCCCACTACTTTTCACGCCACCGGCAGCCGCCCGGCTGACAGCTATGGCGGCATTGCCGGCACTGAAATCGGCGTGGAAGTGGCCATGCAATGGAACGACAGCTACGCCGAACAGGTGCTGTGCTTTACCAACAACATTCCGCAGCGCGACGGCGGTACCCACCTGACCGGGCTGCGTGCGGCCATGACGCGCGTGATCGGCAAATACATTGCCGACAACGAGCTGGCGAAAAAAGCCAAGGTGGAGGTGAGTGGCGAAGACATGCGCGAAGGGTTGTGCTGCGTGTTGAGCGTGAAAGTGCCCGAGCCCAAGTTCAGTAGTCAGACGAAAGACAAGCTGGTGTCCAGCGAAGTGCGCGCGCCGGTAGAAGACGTGGTGGCCAAAACGCTGACCGACTACCTTGAAGAGCACCCCAACGATGCCAAAGTGCTGTGCGGCAAGATCGTCGAAGCCGCCCGTGCCCGCGAAGCCGCCCGCAAGGCGCGCGAAATGACGCGTCGCAAAGGCGTACTGGACGGCTTCGGCCTGCCCGGCAAACTGGCCGACTGCCAGGAAAAAGATCCGTCGCTGTGCGAAATCTATATCGTCGAGGGCGACTCTGCCGGCGGCAGCGCCAAGCAAGGGCGCGACCGCAAGTTCCAGGCCATTTTGCCGTTGCGCGGAAAAATCCTGAACGTGGAAAAAGCGCGCTATGAAAAGCTGCTGTCCAGTCAGGAAATCATCACGCTCATCACTGCGCTGGGCACTGGCATCGGCAAGGCTAGCGAAGACGGCAATGGCAAAGGCGGCAGCGATGACTACAACATCGAAAAACTGCGCTATCACCGCATCATCATCATGACCGACGCCGACGTGGACGGCGCCCACATTCGCACCTTGCTGTTGACGTTCTTCTATCGCCAAATGCCTGATCTGGTGGAGCGTGGTCATATCTATATTGCCCAGCCGCCGCTGTACAAAGTGCGTTATGGCAAGAAAGAGCAATACCTCAAAGACGCGCTGGCGCTGCATGCCTATCTGGGCGATGTAGCGCTGGAAGGCGCCCGCGTGGATCCGGGCGACGGCCGCCCCGTGATTGAAGGCGATACCCTGCGTACCCTGGCACAGCGCTATGTGCAGGCCACCGCTGTGATTGAGCGTTTGATCGGCCACATGGACGAGCAGGCGCTGCGCGCCTTGGCTGGCTTTGGCCCGGGCGACGGCGTGCGTTTGCAACTGGACAATGCCGAACAGGCGCAGGCCAGCGCCCAAGCCTTGCGGGCCGCCATGGAGCAGGCCGGCAGCAGCGCTCGGGTGGAACATGCCTTTGATCCCCGTACCGACAAGCACACCCTGCGTGTGAGCCGCATACACCATGGCAACGAGCGAGCCAGCATCATCACGCCCGAATTTGTGCGTGGCGCCGATTTTGCCGTGCTGCAAAGTGCCAGCGATACCTTCAAAGGCTTGCTGGGCGCGGGCGCCAGCGTGACGCGGGGTGAAGGCGAGAAGGCCAAAAGCGCAGCCGTCAGCGACTTTCAGGAAGCGATGGAATGGCTCATGCAGCAGGCCGAAAGCGCCGTCAGCCGCCAGCGCTACAAAGGGCTGGGTGAGATGAACCCCGAACAGTTGTGGGAAACCACGATGGACCCCAATGTGCGCCGCCTGCTGCGCGTGCAGATTGACGACGCTATCGAGGCCGACCGCGTATTCACCATGCTCATGGGTGATGACGTGGAGCCACGCCGAAACTTCATTGAAACCAATGCGCTGCGGGCAGTGAATATTGATGCCTGATTCTGGTGCTTGATGGCTGGGGCGTGCGACTTGTCTTCAAGCGCATGCCTATGCCGCAGATACACAAGCACTGAACAAAATACCAGGACACGGACGTCCGAACACAGATACCCCAACCCATGCCAACCATTCCTCCCTGCCCGCAGTGCGGGCTTGAAAACACCTACCCCGACGAAGCCAACTTCATCTGCCCCGATTGCGGGTACGAATGGCCAGCGCAAGCCACGGCAGACGAAGAAGAAGCCCCCGCTGCCGTGCTGGATGCGAACGGCACCCCGTTGGCCGATGGCGATGCGGTGTTGTTGGTCAAAGACCTGAAGGTCAAGGGCAGTTCCATCACCTTGAAAAAAGGCACCAAAATCAAAAGCATTCGTTTGGTGGATGGCGCAGGCGATCACAATGTGGACTGCAAAACCGAGCACGGCAGCATGATGCTGAAGTCGGAATTTCTCAAAAAGGCGTGACGTGCGTCGCCTGCTGCGCGTGCAGATGGGTGGCGCCTCAAGGGACCGACTATGTGTTCACACCATGCGCATGGGCGATGGCGTGGAGCCCGCGCCGCAACTTCATGAAAACTAATGCGCTGCGGGCCGCCAACTGAGACGTATAAGCGGCATACAGCCACCATGCAAAACGGCACCTTGAGGTGCCGTTTGTTTTTGCCCGTGCTCGCTGTATCTCAGGGCTTGCTTGCGGGAGCCTGCTCGCGGTAGATTTTTTCTGGATTGAGCTTGGCGCTCCAGGGCAAGCCGCTGTTTTGCCAGCCATTGACCACACGCATGCCTGCTTGCGGGCCTTCTTTGGCAGGGCGGCCTTGAAAGCCATGGATTACATACAGCGCATTGGGGAAGCCATGCTCCCGCAAATACTGGGCGCTGGGTTCGCCACGCTCGCTGCCCGAACGGCACATGGTGATGATGGTGGCATTTTTATCCAGGCCGCGCGCCTTCAGCGCAGCTTCTACTTGCTGGATAAACTGCGGATTGCGCTGCATCTCGAAACGCTGGTTTTTGCTGTCCCAGTGCTGGCGGTTGGCCAACATGAAAGGAATGTTTGCATCCACCATGTCGGTATTGCCGACAAACATGATTTCCACTGGATCGCGCACATCGATAAACAAGACCTGTTCACCTGTTGTTTTTTCTAGCTGGTAAGCGGCTTCGGCAGTAATGCCTATGGAAGGGGGAGTGGCGGTCGCAGTGGTTTGTGCTTGCAGGGGCAAAGCACACGCAGCCGCCAGGCATGCGATCAACAAACGATGGTTCATGGAAAACTCCTGATAAAAATTAGGTGCGTGCAATATTATATGTTTTTATAGATAGATTTGTTGCGAAGACCGCTCGGTATAGGCTGGATGGGCTTTGCCCATCGCACAGCCATGCGTGAGGCGGCCTTTCAGCAACATTCCCATGGCCATCCCGGTCAATACATGGTTCCAAGTCCTGCTGCGTGGCGGTTTGGGCTGACGCAAGGCGATAATGCAAGATGGATGGCTCGGCAGCATGCCGGACGCTGATTGTGTTGGCATGGTGCCGTGTATTTGCTGCACGCAGGAATTATTTGAGGACACGCATGATTTCGGTTGAGAAAATTGGTGGAACATCGATGTCGGCCTTTGACCAGGTGCTGCATCACATCATGCTGCAAGACAAGTCGCGCATTTATGGCCGTATCTATGTGGTGTCGGCTTATTCCGGCGTGACCAACCAGTTGCTGGAGCACAAAAAAACGGGAGAGCCGGGTATTTATGCGCTGTTTGCCAATGGGCAAGATTACATGGTGGCGCTGGCGAATCTGGCCGATAGCCTCAAAGCCATCAATGCGGGCTTTGTCAGCCTGGGGCTGCCGCTGGATGTGGCCAATGCCTTTGTCGATCAGCGCATTGCCGAAGCGCGCGAGCATTTGAATGCCTTGCGCCACGTGTTGGCCAGCGGTTACCTGAATCGCAAAAGTGTGCTGCTGGCGGCACGCGAAATTCTGGCTTCGATTGGCGAGTCGCACAGCGCCTTCAACTCGGTGGAAATTCTCAAGGCACAGGGCGTGCGGGCCATTCTGAAAGACCTGGCTGGCTTTCATGACAGCAAAGCCTGGACGATTGACGAGCGTATTCACCACAGCTTCAAGGATGTGGATATTGCCAATAGCGTGATCGTGGCGACGGGCTACACCAAGGGCACGGAAGGCATCATGCGCGAGTTTGACCGCGGCTATTCCGAAGTCACTTTCAGCAAGATCGCCGTGGAAGTGCGCCCGGATGAGGCGGTGATCCACAAGGAGTTTCACCTTTCGTCGGCTGACCCTAATATCGTGGGGCTGGCCAATGCCGTGATCGTGGGCGCGACCAATTACGATGTGGCCGACCAGTTGGCTGATGTGGGCATGGAGGCGATTCACCCCAAGGCGTCCAAACCGATGGAGCACGCGGGTATTCCCATCCGCCTGAAAAACACCTTCGAGCCGGAGCACCCCGGCACCTTGATTACCAAAGACTATGTGGGCGAAAGCGCCCGCGTGGAAATCATCACCGGCAGCGAGCAGGTCACGCTGGTGGAAATTCACGACCCGCACATGGTGGGCACGGTGGGCTTTGATTTGGGGCTGGTAGGCATTTTGTCGCGCCACAATATTTCGTACATCCTCAAGGCGACCAATGCCAATTCAATTGTCCATCTGCTGTGGGATAAGGCCGTTACGCCTGAGTTGATCGCAGAGTTGCAGGCCAAGTACCAGGTGGTCACGGTCAAGCCCTGCGCGATTGTTTGCGTCATTGGCTCCAACATCGCCATTCCGGGTGTGCTGGCGCGTGCCGCGCAGGCCATGGCCGAGGCCAAGGTCAATGTCAATTGCATTTCGCAAACGCTGCGCCAGGTCAATATGCAGTTCCTGGTCGATCGCGAGGATTACAAGCCTGCCATCATCGCCTTGAACCGCGCGCTGTGCCTGCCGTCGCGCGCATTTGTGCCGCTGGGCTGCGAGTAGGCAAAAAAATCTTATCCGGCAGCGTCTGCGGGCGGCAAGCGGCCGTCTTTGTATTTATTTCACCTTACTTTGATCGTCATGCAAGCAACACCACTGACCGCACTGCACACTTCTCACCTGCATTCGCTGCCGCTGCTGGCGCGCGGCAAGGTGCGCGACAACTACGCCGTGGGCGATGACCGCATTCTGATGGTGGCCAGCGACCGCATCAGCGCGTTCGATGTCATCATGTCCGAGCCAATCCCCGGCAAGGGCGCGTTGCTGACGCAAATGGCGCTGTTCTGGTTCGACAAACTGGGGCATCTTTGCCCCAACCACCTGACGGGCGATGCGCCCGAGAGCGTGGTGCAGGCCGACGAAGTGGCGCAGGTACAGGGGCGCAGCATGCTGGTCAAGCGGCTCAAGCCCCTGCCGGTCGAGGCCGTGGTGCGCGGCTATCTGGCAGGTAGCGGCTGGGCGGAATACCAGCAGCAGCAAAGCGTGTGCGGAGTGCCTTTGCCCGCGGGGCTGCGCAATGCCGACAAACTGCCCGAACCCATTTTCACTCCGGCGGCCAAGGCCGAGGTGGGCGAGCACGACGAGAACATCAGCTTTGCGCAGGTCGAGGCCATGATTGGCAAAGAACTGGCTGCGCAGATGCGCAGCATCAGCATCGCTTTGTATCAGGCGGCGGCCGACTATGCGCTGACCAAGGGCATCATCATTGCCGATACCAAGTTCGAGTTTGGTCTGGATGAAAACGGTACCCTCACCTTGATGGACGAGGTGCTCACGCCCGACAGCTCCCGCTATTGGCCGCAAGCGCAATACGTTGCGGCGCACCAGGCGGGCAAAAACCCGCCCAGCTACGACAAGCAGTATCTGCGCGACTGGCTGGAAACGGCCACGGTAGAGGGCAAGCCGTGGAAAAAAACCGCGCCTGCGCCCAGCTTGCCCGCCGAAGTGATTGCCAACACGGCCGCCAAATACCGCGAGGCGCTGGAAAGACTGACCCGTTAAACGGCGTGGCGGCCAATTGGCGCAAATGAGCCGCAAGCCGCTGCCGCTGTGCGTGTAAAAAAGCAAAGCCCCGCATGAGGGGCTTTGTGGTTTTTGCGCTGTGACGGTAACGACAGGGATGCGCAGGGGTCAATATGCCTGAATGT
>JAGOGU010000067.1 GCA_017996515.1 Allobrachymonas sp. | reverse complement strand
TCGTCGAATCAGTCTTCCGCTTAAACAATATTGGGCCCGGCAAGGCTGCGCGTTACTGCAACCCTACGATATGGAAGTGGGCGCAGGCACCGGCCACACCGCTACCTTTTTGCGCGCCATTGGCCCTGAGCCGTGGAAGGCCGCCTATGTGCAGCCCAGCCGCCGCCCCAAGGACGGCCGCTATGGCGACAACCCCAACCGCCTGCAACACTATTACCAGTACCAGGTGGTGCTCAAGCCCGCGCCTGCCAACATCCTGGATTTGTATCTGGGTAGCCTGGAGGCGCTGGGCTTTGATTTGAAGAAAAACGATATCCGCTTTGTGGAAGACGACTGGGAAAACCCCACTCTGGGCGCCTGGGGCCTGGGCTGGGAGGTGTGGCTCAACGGCATGGAGGTGACGCAGTTCACTTATTTCCAGCAGGTGGGCGGTATCGACTGCAAGCCCGCTACGGGCGAGATCACTTACGGTCTGGAGCGCCTGGCTATGTACCTGCAAGGCGTGGACAACGTCTATAACCTGGTCTGGACCGAGCAACCCGACGGCACCCGTCTGACTTATGGCGATGTGTACCACCAAAACGAGGTTGAGCAGTCCACCTACAACTTCGAGCACAGCGATGCCGATTTTCTGTTCACCGCGTTTGCCGCGCACGAGAAGCAGGCCAAGCACCTGATCGAGCAACAGCTGGCGCTACCTGCTTACGAGCAGGTGCTCAAGGCGGCGCATACCTTTAACCTGCTGGATGCACGCGGGGCGATTTCCGTGACCGAGCGCGCCGCCTACATTGGCCGCATCCGCAATCTGGCGCGCGCCGTGGCGCAAAGCTATTACGACAGCCGCGCGCGTTTGGGCTTTCCGCTGGCTCCACGCGAATGGGTGGAACAGATTGAAGCCAAATAAAACCGCCTTGCAGATCCGTGCCCCCTTCACCGAATACCCAAAACCATGACTACGCAAAACCTTCTCGTCGAACTGTTTGTTGAAGAGCTGCCGCCCAAGGCGCTCAAAAAACTGGGCGAAGCCTTTGCCCAGACGTTGGCCGCTTCGCTCAAAGCGCAGGGGCTGACGGCTGATAACAGCCAGGTCACGCCTTACGCCAGCCCGCGCCGTTTGGCCGTGCACATCACCCATGTGGCCGCCAAAGCCGCCGACAAAGCCGTGGAACAAAAGCTGATGCCGGCCAATGTTGCACTTGACGCCGAAGGCAAGGCCACCCCTGTACTGCTGAAAAAGCTCCAGGCCGTGGGCGCAGACCCTTCTGTCGTGCCGCAACTAAAACGCGCCCTGGACGGCAAAACCGAAATGCTGTTTCTGGACACGCTCATCACCGGCACTACGCTGGATGCGGGCTTGCAAAAAGCCCTGCACGAAGCCATTGCCAAGCTGCCTATTCCCAAAGTCATGACGTACCAGCTGCACACAGGCTGCGAACTGCCGGGCTGGAGCAGCGTGCAGTTTGTGCGCCCCGTGCATGGCTTGGTCGCTTTGCGCGGAGAACACGTGGTGCCTGTTACAGCCTTGGGCCTGCAAGCAGGCCGCACCACACGCGGCCACCGTTTTGAGGCCGCGTGCGACCGCATTGAACTGGCCAATGCGGACGACTATGCGGGGGATTTGCGCGAAACAGGCGCCGTGATTGCCAGCTTTGACGAGCGACGCAACGAAATTGCCCGCCAACTGCAAGCCGCCGCGCAGCAGGTGGGCGGCGGCGTTCGCCCCATTGAAGATGAGGCCTTGCTGGATGAAGTCACTGCCTTGGTGGAGCGCCCCCATGTGCTGATTTGCCAGTTTGAGAAAGAGTTTCTGGAAGTGCCGCAGGAATGCCTGATTTTGACCATGAAGGCCAACCAGAAATACTTCCCTCTGCTGGATGCGCAAGGCAAACTGACCCACCAGTTTCTGGTCGTCAGCAACATCCAGCCGCAAGACCCCAGCGCTGTCATCGACGGCAACGAGCGCGTGGTACGCCCCCGCCTGGCGGATGCCAAATTCTTTTTCGACCAGGATCGCAAAAAAACACTCGAAAGCCGCATCGGCGGCCTGGCCAAGGTGGTGTATCACAACCAATTGGGCACGCAGGCCGAGCGCAGCGAGCGCGTGCGGCAAATCGCCCATGCCATTGTGAACCAGCTGCGCATGGCGACCAGCCCCTACAGCGCCGAAGACAAAGAGCGTTTTGACGTCCTGGACAGCAAGGTGCAAGAAGCCGCGCGACTGGCAAAAACCGATTTGCTCACCGATATGGTGGGCGAATTTCCCGAGCTGCAAGGCATCATGGGCGGCTACTATGCCCGCTCCGAGGGCTTGCGCGACGGCGTGGCTTTGGCCATCGAAGACCATTACAAGCCCCGCTTTGCGGGCGATGAATTGCCACGCAACCACACGGGCAGCGTGCTGGCTTTGGCCGACAAGCTGGAAACGCTGGTGGGCATGTTCGGCATTGGCAACCTGCCCACGGGTGATAAAGACCCGTTCGCACTGCGCCGCCATGCGCTGGGCGTGATCCGCCTGTTAGTCGAAAAACAACTGCCACTGAACCTGCCGGAGCTGCTGCAAGCGGCAGCGCAAAGTTTTGACACGTTGCTGCCGGATGCGGCCAAGAGCAATGCGCAACTGCAAGACTTTGTTTATGAGCGGCTCTCGGGCTATTTGCGCGAACGTGGCGCCAGCGTGCAAGAGGCAGAGGCCCTGATCGCTGTGCGCCCCGCCTGGGGAGAAATACCCAAGGCGCTGGAAGCCGTGCGCACCTTTGCCCAACTGCCTGAAGCCCCCGCGCTGGCCGCTGCCAACAAGCGTATTGGCAATATCCTGAAAAAAGCCGGTGAAGCCGGACAACAGGTAGATGCCCACGTCAGCGAAGTCTTGCTGCAAGAGCAGGCCGAAAAAGACCTGTACGCGGCCATGCAAACCCTTGTGCCGCAGGCCAATGGACAGTTTGATGTGGGCAACTACACTGCCAGCCTGCAAACTCTGGCGGCTTTGCGCGCGCCGGTCGATGCCTTTTTTGATGGTGTCATGGTCAATGCCGAGCAAATGGATCTGCGCATGAACCGCCTGGGTCTGCTCAAAGCCCTGCATATGGCCATGAACCGCGTGGCCGATCTGGCACGACTGGCAGCTTGACAGGGGAGGCTTGAACAGGCTCTTGCACAATACGCAGCCGCGCGAGATGCGACACGAAATGCGGCAATTGACGCTCGACTGGGACAGCCCTGCACCCAGTGCAAATACGCCCAGTGCGCCTGATGTGCCAAATGCCTCTGATGCACTAGGGCAAGTTCTGGTGCCAGCACCGGTTTTGCCGCCAGCGTCTGTTGGTACCACTGAAAACGTCGCTGAAGGGGCCGAATCGGAATCTGCACATGTCCCTCATACGGGTCATCCGGATGAAAACAGGATCACGGTGCTGCCAGCATGGCAGCACCCACAGGCCAACCGCTACATTGTGCTGAACAGCCACGCCCTGGGATATTGGCTGCAACGGCGCAGGCGGCGCACCGTAGGCATGAAGATTGCCGCGCAGGGGTTGGAGGTGCACGCGCCTGCCTGGGTCAACATCGCCGAGATCGAGCGCATTTTGCAAACCAAATCCGGCTGGATTGTCGGCAAGCTGCAAGAGCAGGCGGCTATGCAGCACAGCCAGCAACTCACCCAACCGCAATGGCAAGACGGGCAATATTTACCCTGGCGGGGCGGGTTGCTGCAAGTGCGTTTGAACGGGCAGCAGACTACACAAGCCGCACCGTCACTTTCAGTAAAACGCCTGCAAAAGCTGGCAACTGTTGCCAAGCTGCTTTCTGTGCAACCCAATGGAAGCGATCATTCTGAAGCCCCTGTTACTACGCACATACTGCATCTGGATTTGCCGATGAACAGTGCTGCGGCTGCCATTCGCGATGGCACGGCGTACTGGATGCAGCAACAGGCATATGCCATTTTTACCGAGCGCTTGGCGCATTACGCTCCTTTGCTTGATGTACGCTGGAGTGCGCTCAAATTGAGTCAGGCAGACAGCCGCTGGGGCAGCGCCAGCAGCAGCGGCATCATCCGGCTGCATTGGCGGTTGGTACAAATGCCTGCCAACGTACTGGATTATGTGGTGGTGCACGAGCTGGCGCATTTGCGCGAGATGAACCATGGCCCAAGGTTCTGGGCGCTGGTTGAGCAGATCTTGCCCGACTACCAGCAAAGCCGCTATCAGCTCAAACGTACGGTGCTGGCGCCTTGGTAGGCATTGTGAGGGGTGAGTGAATAGCACCCACCCATGAAAACAAGGGGCTCAAAAGCCCCTTGTTCTGTTTTTTTGGATGGATAGTTTGCCGCTCGCTGGCCAAGCGGCAATCAGCCAGTGTGATCAGTTGGAAAACTTGACACGGCTGGTTTTGGCCTTGGTGACTTTCTGGGTTGCTTTGCCAGGCTGTTTGTACAGCACCACGCGCTGAATACCCGAAATGCCCAGTTCTTGCGCGGCCGCACGGCTCAAGTCGATGACTCGGCCCTTGACATAGGGGCCGCGGTCGTTGATACGCACCGTAACGGTTTTGCCGGTAGCCGTATTTTTGACCAACACCATCGTGCCGAAGGGCAGGGTGCGGTGGGCTGCGGTGAGCGCGTTCATGTTGTAGCGTTCGCCATTGGCCGTCAGGCGGTTGTGAAAGCCCGGCCCATACCAGGAAGCAACGCCTTGCTGGAACGAAGCCTGGTCAGCACCATCATTTGCCATATGCAAAGCCGTGGGCTTGCCCAACGTGACGTGTTCCACGCTGCTGCCAGACGTTTTGCCTTTGTGCGAAAAATCCACGCCGCTAGAAATAGGCGCCACAGCCTCACTGCGCTGTTTTGCATGGGCCGTGTTGGCAATCGTGCAACCACAAGCAGCCAGCGACAGGCACAGCCCCAAGAGGCGCTGTTTGCTCATAGTTGATTTTGAAATAACGTTTTGGTTCTTCATGGCGCGAGAGAATAACCCGATGCTGTAGCAAGGGACAAGTGTTTTGCTTGTTTTACGCAACAAAAAAGCATGGCAAACTGTTTCTGGATGAAACGTTGTTGTTTTTGATCGAATTTGCCATGCTTGCGCTTGACATATTTTGACTAGGGGATTTTTTTCGAGCAGGCAAGCTGCTTGATGTCAATATCCACCAGGCTGGATTTCATTCCGGTGCTGTATGTGAGGGTTGAGCAGTGAACAATGCAGGAGCTTCATGCATGGAGACTCCTGGAGCGCCGGTCTTTGTGCAATACGCCGCCCTTGAATCGGCTCAGCCAGCCGCCCTCTGCCTTCATAATCAGATTGCTCCAATTTGTCAGCCATATTCTTATGTCCCATCATTTCCCGCAAACTGCCGCCGTGTCTCAAGCGCATGAGATTGCCCAACTCATCATGGAAGGGTTTGATCGGCACTACCAGCTCTTCCGCGCCGAATCGACCAAGGCCAAGCACCGCTTCGAGGCACAAGATTGGCACGGCCAGCAGCAAGGGCAGCGCGAGCGCATCGCGTTTTACGATTTGCGCGTGCAAGAGTGCGAACACAAACTGGCGCAGCAATTTCAGATCGGCAGCGTGCCGATGGAGGTTTGGCGCCAGGCCAAGCTGTTTTATATCGGCATGCTGGTGGATCATCTCCAGCCCGAGCTGGCCGAAACGTTCTTCAACTCGGTGATGACTTCCATCCTGTTGCGGCACTATTACTACAACGATTTCATTTTCTTGAGCCCGGCCATCAGTACCGAATACATCGAGATTCGCAACGATGTGCAAACCTCGTACCGCGCCTATTACCCCAGCTCCGAGAATCTGCAGGAAACCTTCCGCACCATCGTGCAAGACTACGGTCTGCGCGTGCCGTTTGCGGATCTTGCGCGCGACATCGATCAGGTCGTGCGGCTGTTATGGCAGCAAATGGACGAAAGCCGGCTGCGAGCGAACTTTTAGGTGCAGGTACTTTCCAGTCTGTTCTTTCGCAACAAAGCGGCCTACATCGTGGGCAAAATCATCAACAGCTTTCGCGAAACGCCCTTTGCGTTGCCTTTGCTATTTAATGATGAGGGCAAACTCTATATCGACACCGTTTTGCAAGGCGAAGACGATCTGCTGTCGCTCTTCAGCTTTGCGCGGGCGTATTTCCTGGTGGATATGGAGATCCCTTCCGCCTATGTGCATTTTTTGCGCAGTCTGATGCCGCGCAAGCCATGTTCCGAGCTTTACAACGCACTGGGCTTGGGCAAGCAGGGCAAAACCTTGTTTTTTCGCGATTTTTTGTTCCACCTGCGTCACAGCACCGACAAACTGCGCATTGCGCCCGGCATCAAAGGCATGGTCATGCTGGTATTTGATCTGCCTTCTTTGCCTTACGTGTTCAAGATCATCAAAGACTTTTACCCGCCGCAAAAAGAAACCACGCGTGAACAGATCCGCGAAAAATACCAGCTGGTGCGCCAGCACGACCGGGTAGGGCGCATGGCCGATACCATGGAATACCGCGAAGTGGCGTTTCCGCTCGATCGCTTCGAGCCTGAATTGCTGGCGGAGCTGCAAAAGTACGCCTCGAGCCAGATCGAATTTTCTGATCGCAACGGAGACGGCGTGCAAGAAGTGGTCATCAAGCACCTCTACATCGAAAAGCGCATGATCCCGCTGAACATGTATCTGCAAGAAGCCTTCGACATGGGGCTGGACAATTCGCGCGCACGCCAGCAAATCGAGCATGCCGTGATCGAATATGGCAACGCCATCAAAGACATGGTGGCAGCCAACATCTTTCCGGGCGACATGCTGTGGAAAAACTTTGGCATCACCCGTTTGGGCAAGGTCGTTTTTTACGATTACGACGAAATTGAATACATCACCGATTGCAACTTTCGCAAAGTGCCGCCGCCGCGCAATGAAGAAGACGAGCTCAGCGGCGAAATCTGGTACAGCGTCGGCTCGCTCGATGTCTTTCCCGAAACATTCGGCCCGTTCTTGCTGAACCATGACTATGTGCGCGAAGTATTCATGCGCCACCACGCCGACTTGCTGCAACCCGAATTCTGGCTCACGCACAAGGCGCGTATCGAGCGGGGCGAGGTGCTCGACGTCTTTCCCTACGAGCAAAGCAAGCGCTTTGAAAATAGCGCCTGTTTTGCCCATGCCGCTTCGTCAAATGCAGCAACGCCCGGCGATTCACTCTTTCATGATGAAATTTGAGGTGCACCGTGCCCCATTCCCAAGCTCCCCAAACTCCCTCAATTCCTCAAACGCCATCCAACCCTGCATCGTCCACGCTACCCGACACCGCCGCCTGCCCCTGCGGGCGCTGCGAGCCAACGGCCAAGCGCCGCCCGCAGGCGTTTGGCGATTGTTGCGCCCCCTTGCTGCGGGGCACACAAACTGCGGCAGATGCGCAAGCCCTCATGCGCTCGCGCTACACCGCCTATGTGCTGGGCGATTTGGCGTATTTGCGCAGCAGCTGG
>JAGOGU010000066.1 GCA_017996515.1 Allobrachymonas sp. | reverse complement strand
TTCTCTGGGCGCATTGGGCTACGCGTGTTATGCGATGCAGGGCGCCTCGGCAAACTTGGAACGGACCGAGGAAAACCGGATTCAGGCCCAGCGCTTGACTGCCGAAACCCAGCGAAGTTCGGACGATTTGACGAACCTGTCGCGTGAGTTTGTGGCAACGCGCAATCCGGAATATGCGCGCCAATACTATGCGGTGCTGGATATTCGTGAAGGCCGTATTTCGCGCCCCGAGCGTTACCATGATATTTATTGGAAACTGGTGGATATCACCAATCCGCAAAAGCCCCGGCCCGATACCGATCAAGCCATCCCGCTAAGGGATCTGTTGAGGCAAGCGGGCTTTACCGAGCAGGAATTGGCGCTGGTGCTGCAGTCGGAAGCAGAGTCCAATACCTTGGCGCTGATTGAGGTGGAGGCCATGAACATGGCGCAGGGTCGTTATCTGGATGCACAAGGCACCTATGCGCGGTTGGATACGCCGAACCCCGAACGTGCCTCGCAAATGTTATATGACGAAAAATATGCTGCGGGTATTTTGGCGGTATCCAGGCCGTTGGACGAGTTCTCTGTGCTGGTGGAAACGCGGCTGCAAGGCGCTTTGGCTTCGGCGCAAAATGCCCAGCGGTATGCGCTGTATCTGTTCCTGGCCTTGATGGTGACGAGTTTCGCTTTGATTGGTTTGCTGATGTATTTGGGCAGCCGCCTCTCGCGCTTGACGATTGCCGAGCGTGCCGCGCAACAGAAACGGGCGGAAGACGAGAACGAGCGCCTGAACGACTCGGTAATTAACGTGCTGCAAGCGGTAAACGCCTTGTCCGAGCGGGATCTGACCGTGCAAGCGCCTGTGACCGAAGACATTATTGGCACGGTGTCTGACTCGATCAACCAGTTGGCCTCTGAAACAGCGCGCGTATTGCACGGCGTAACCGATATTGCGGGCCAGGTGGCGCAGGTGTCGAGCAATGTGAAGCAGCAGGCCGAAACGGTAGCGCAAACGGCCGAGAGCGAGCGCCAGAGCGTGGAGCAGATGACCACGTCGCTGCAAGGCGCGGTACAAACCATGGACCGCATGGCTGAAATGGCCTCGCAAAGCAACCGGTCTGCCGAGCAGGCGACGCAAGTTACCAACAACGCCTTGAGCACGGTAAGCGATACCGTGCGCAGCATGGAATCCATCCGCGCTACCATTGCCGAAACGGAAAAACGCATCAAGCGCTTGGGCGAACGTTCGCAAGAGATTAGCGGTATCGTGAATCTGATTAATACCATCTCTGAGCGTACCCACGTGCTGGCGCTGAATGCGTCCATGCAGGCGGCTGTGGCCGGTGAAGCCGGCCGAGGCTTCTCGGTGGTGGCGGAAGAGGTGCAGCGGCTGGCGGAAAGCTCGCGTAACGCGACACAGCAGATTGCCACACTGGTGGGTAACATCCAGCAGGAAACAAACGAAACCATCAACACGGTGAACCGCACGATCGAGCAGGTGGTGGAAGGTTCCGAACAGGCGCAGGCAGCCGGGGAGCAAATGCGCCGTACGCAGGAAATTACCGCGCAGCTCGTATCGCAGGTACAAGGCATTGCACAAGCCTCGGCGCAACAGAAAGAGATGTCGCACCAGTTGTTGCAAGCCGTACGCCAGATCGGTGATGGTACGCAACAAACTGCGCAGCAGATTGAAGCGCAGAACCGTGAAACGGACATCTTGCAACAAGCCGCCTCGCGACTGGTGGAGTCAGTCAACGTATTCAAGCTGCCGCCTCAGGCTGCCTGATTGCGGCACCGCCTGATGGGCCGCGCGCTGTTTGCTCCATGTATGCCTTATGGCATGCATGGATGCAGGCACACGCAAGCGCGCACAAGTGAGTGTCAGGCCAAGCCGTAGAAAGAAAGGCCAATCTTGAAGCTGAAAGACTTAGTTGATGCACTGGCGGGAGAGATAGAAAACCTGGTCCCGCAGTTGAACATCAATCTCGATGACCTGCACCAGCTGGAGCTGGACGATGCAGGTTTTTTGCATGCATTGGATCAATACAGCGACCAGGTGCAGCGTATGGGCGAGGCGGCCGAGATGGCCGGCTTCCCCGGTTTGCAGGCGGTGTGCAACCATGTGCTTGAAAACACCTTGTTGTTGGCAACGGTAGAGCAGGCAGAACGTGCGCCGCTGATTGACTTTTTGCGGGGCTGGCCCGCATTGATGGTGCACTACCTGCGGCATCTGGAAGATTTGTCGGCAGCCGCCGGGTTGCTGGATCACTTGCATACGGCGCCGCACCCCTTGAGTGAAGACAGCGGGCGTCAGATCATGCAGCAACTGCAGGCCATGCCCGATCTGGTGAGTTTGGGTGGCGATGAGCAGCAGCGCCAAACCGTCGCTTTGCCCGAGGACGTGGCATTGGACGTGCCGGAAGATGCCGATCAGAAGTTGATGGAAGGCTTCTTTCAGGAAGCGCCCGACCAGGCCCACATGCTGGTGGAGTTGGTGGGCAAAATGGGCGCGGGCGAAGCCAGCATGGACGATATTGCTTCGGCCAAGCGGGTGGCGCATACGCTCAAAGGCTCGGGCGCCATCATCGGCCTGCGAGGGCTGGCAGCCCTGGGGCACCATTTCGAAGACGTGCTGGAATACCTGGAAGCACAGGGCGGCCACGTTGCCAAGCCTGTAGCGGCCGTGCTGGCTGATGGTGCCTACTGCCTGGAACAGATGGTGGCTTACGTTACCGGCACCGACGAATATCCGCAGCAAGCGCAAGCCGTGCTGCAAGATGTGCTGGATTTGGCCAACCGCATCGACCGTGGCGAAGAATTGGAGCATGCCGCGCCGCGTACGGCCCATGCGGCTTCTGCTGCAAGCCCTGCAGAAACAGGGGCCGCGGCAGAGCCCGTTGAAGCGGTCGAACATCACCTGCCGACAGCACAACAGCCAGCAGCTTCTGCCAGAAAGCAAGCGGCGCCAGCCGCCGCGGCATTGCGGGTGGGTTTGGACAAGATCGAAGAACTGTTTCGCGTATCGGCCGATGTGTCGGCGCATGCCGCAGCGATGGAATCGCGCATGAAGCAGCTGACCGATCGTGCCAACGAGTTGCTGGAACAGAACCTGCGCGTGCAAAAGCGTTTGCGCGAACTGGAAACGGTGGTGGACGTACGCGCCCTGAGTGTGATGCGTGCGCGTGGCGGCCGCGACAGCGAATCGGCGTTCGACCCGCTGGAAATGGATCAGTACAACGAATTGCACAGCACGGCGCACGCCTTGGTCGAAGATACCAGCGACGTGCGCGCGATTTCGCTGCAGCTCAAGGAAGAAATCGCCCAGCTGGGCGGCATGCAAACACGGCAGCAACAGCTTTCGCGCGATTTGCAATACCTGGTGATGGGCACGCGCATGATGGAAGTGGGCGGGCTGGAATCGCGCTTGCAGCGCAATGTGCGCACCGCGTGCCAGGCCACAGGCAAGATGGCGGTGCTGACCCTGAAGGGCGCCCATACGCTGATCGATAACGAGGTGTACAACAAACTGGCCGAGCCTTTGCTGCACCTGTTGCGCAATGCCGTGGATCACGGGTTGGAAATGCCGCGCGAACGCCTCCAGGCAGGCAAGTCGGAAGTGGGCAGCATCGTGTTGGACTTTTCGCGCCAGGGGCAGCACGTGGTGTTGCGCTGCCAAGACGATGGCGCAGGCTTGGATCTGGATGCGATTCGGCGCCTGGCGCAAGAGCGCGGCCTGATTCGTCCCGGGCAAGCCATGAGCGAAGAGGATATTGCGCAGCTGGTGACCTTGCAAGGCTTTTCGACCCGGGAGTCTGTCAGCGAAATTTCTGGTCGCGGCGTCGGCATGGACGTGGTGCGCAGCTGGGTAGAGGGCATGAATGGCGTGATGCGCATCAGCTCTCAACGGGGCAAGGGTGCCACGATCGAACTGCGCTTTGCCGCTTCACTTTCCAGTCAGCAGTCGCTCATCGTGGATGTGCAGGGGCATCGTTTTGCCTTGTCTTCACTGCATGTGGAGCAGGCTGTTCCCCACGGTGTGGGCAGCTTTGTGTTGACCAACGACCAGTTGGAATATCGCTACAACAACCGCATTTTGCGGGCCTTGCGACTGGCCGAGGTGACGGGTTTGGCGGTGGACGCCGACAAGCCTTTGGATGCATACGACGCCGTTGTGGTGCGCGTGCAAGACAAACTGTTTGCCTTGGCGGTGGACGGCTTGCTGGATGCGCGTGAATTGCTGGTGAAAAACCCGGGACGTTTTGCGCGCCACGTGCATGGTGTGGCGGGCTTGACGGTGCTGGGTGATGGTTCGGTGGCCGTGCATCTGGACTTGGTGCAATTGCTGGCGAATTGGAGTGGCAATCGCCAGTTGGCGGGCAGCGGTGCGGTGTTTGCGCGCCGCAAAACCGCCAGCAAACCGCAATTGCCGGGCGTGCTGGTGGTGGACGATGCGCTCACCGTGCGCAATACCTTGCAGCAACTGGTGGAGGATGCAGGCTTTTACGTGGAAACGGCCCGCGACGGTTTGGATGCGCTGGATAAACTGCGCACCTTCACCCCTCATTTGGTCTTGACCGATTTGGAGATGCCCAACATGAACGGGGTGGAGTTGACCATGAGTCTGCGTGGTCGTGATGAAACCAAGGCACTGCCGATCGTCATGATCACTTCGCGATCGCAAGACAAACACCGAGAGCTGGCGCAGAACGCCGGGGTGAGCGCCTATATCACCAAACCCTATAACGAGGGCGAGTTGCTCAAACTGATTCGCCAAACTGTGGCCGCATGAAGGTGGTTCAACGATGCAGATCTTGAGTTCTTTACCCGTGGCCGCACACACGACGCAGGCCGTGCGTACGGTACGGGGCAATTATGTGTTGCTACGCGCCGATACCTTGCGCTTGCTGCTGCCGCAGACCGATATTCAAAGCACCAACTATATGCAGACGCGCCCCGAGCCCATCGAGGGTGAGCGTGGTTTGCTGCATATGCCGGGTAGCGATGATGGTGCCGTTTATGTGGCCCTTTCGTCTGATATGCGCTTGTTGGGTACATGCCCGTCAGACCGTTTCGTCAGCACTCGACTGCAGGGAGATGTGGATGTGCAATGGTGCTGGAGTGAGGTGCGCGTGCTGATGGATGCGCAGCTGTCGTGCGAAACCGTGCCGCCTGTTTTGCTGGCGCCGCATACGCCTGTGCGCGAAATGGCTGCTGTGGGCGATGAGTGGGCGTATCTGTGCCCGGCAGAAGTGCTGCAGCAGTTTGCGTTGTCGCAAGAAGGTAAGGCCCTATGAACGAAGAAAATTCCATGGCATCTTCCGCAGACTTGGAGAAGACAGCCGCCGCTGCACCGGATGCGGTGGTGGGTGCGGACGCTCCTTTTGCATCGCCTGCACCTACGGCGACTGCGCGCGTGGTGGCCTATGCCCGCGACAGACTGGTGGCGTTCGCCCCGCATGTCACGCAGGAATTGATCGAAAATCCCCAGTGGATGACGCTGCCTGGCGGAGCCTACTATGCCTATGGCTTGCTGCGCTGGCAAAACCGAATGATTCCGTTCATCCACCTGGAGTCGCTGCTACAGGCGTACCCCGTTTTTGACCCTCAGGAGGCCGTGCCATATGCCTTGGTGCTGGCTTACCAGACTGCGCCGGGCGCACCCTTGCAGTATGGTGCCATTGCCGTTGCGGGGATTCCGTATGCGCAGACGGTATCCGACGCGGATTTCAGCCCATTGCCCACGGACAGCGATCTATGGCCGGAGCTGGCTATTTCCTGTTTTCGGCAAGTGGGGCAGATAACGCCCATTCTGGATGTAGCCAAAATCTTTAGCCGGTACCACGGTTGAAGACCTGACCGCTGTCCAACAGGTTTGCAGAAGTCAAAAGAGCAGCGCCTCAAGGGGCGCTGCTTTTTTTTGCATGTGGTTTGCGTGTGGCTGCTTTGTTGGCAATAGGTTTGGGAAGTGCTCGGGAGGCGTTTCAAATCTCATCCCTTTTCCTTCTTTTGCCAGCGGTCGAGGAAATAGATGAGGGTCATTTTTGACAAGCGTTTGCTCTTTTACCAAGCAAGAACAGAAAAGTCTTTGCATGGATACGGTTGCAGGTGAATATGCCTTCAAGTTGGTTCAACCGCTGCTGGATCCACTCGAACAGTCCCCTCCCTCGCTGGTGAGGGAGGGTTGGGATGGGTGTGGAAGAAGCTTCGTGGCGCAAATCTTTGAGCCGTGCAACACGCTGCGCAAAAAACAGAGGCAGACTCTGCTCAATCCATAACGCTCATGCCGCTGGGCTGCTTGTCAGCACGGCGCCTTTTTGCAAAGCAAACCCCCGCAGCCAGTCAGCCGCTGGCAAAGACTTGCCGCCTGCGCGTTGCAGCGTCAGCAATTGCAAAACGCCGCCTGCATCATCGTGGCCACAGGCAATGTGGATGCCGTCGTTGGTCTCCAGCACCTCACCAGCTGCCGCTTGCGGCGGGCGCGGCAGTTGAGAGATGCGCGCGGAGCGAATCTTGACAAGCTCCGTGTGCTCGGGGCTGTTGGCGATGTACGTGGCAGCACCAGGAAAGGGGCTGAAGGCGCGGATGCGCCGCTCCAGCACCGTGGCGATTTGTGTCCAGTCGAGCAGGGCTTCTGCCTTGCTGATTTTGTGCGCATAGCTGATGCCTTGCTCGGGCTGGGGCGTGCGTTGCAGGCGGCCTTGTGCTGCCAGTTGTAGGGCTTGCACCGCCAGTTGCGCGCCCAGGGTTGCCAGGCGATCGTGCAGGCTGGCCGTGGTGTCGTCGGGTGCAATCGGCAGGGCTTGGTGCAGCAGCATATCGCCCGTGTCCAGTCCGGCATCCATCTGCATGATGGTGATGCCGGTGTGGCTGTCGCCCGCCTCAATGGTGCGATGGATGGGGGCTGCGCCACGCCAGCGGGGCAGCAGCGAGGCATGGATGTTGATGCAGCCCAGCCGAGGCAGGTTCAGCACCCATTGCGGCAACAGCAGGCCGTAGGCGGCCACGACCATGATGTCGGGTTGCGCAGCAAGCAGGGCAGTGCGTGCAGCCTCGGCATCTTGTGGGTATTTGCCATCCAGCCGCAGGCTGCGGGGCTGGGCCACGGGCAGGTCATGCGCCAATGCGGTCTGTTTGACGGGCGAAGCCTGCAATTGCAGGCCACGGCCGGCGGGGCGATCGGGCTGGGTCAAAACCAGTGGCACGGCATAACCTGCTTGCACGATGTGCAGCAAGGCTTGTTGGGCAAACTCCGGCGTTCCGGCAAAAACAACGCGCATAGTGAAAGGGCCAAAGGGTTGTCGTTGGCAAAAAAAAAGCAGAAAAGAACGTAGGCAAGAGCGCTGTCAAAGCGCGCGCAGCGCCTGGCGATCAATCAAGCCGCAACATCGGTTTGGCGTGCCGCCTCGCGCCTGGCTTTGGCGAGTTTGGTTTTGATGCGGTTGCGTTTGAGGGGCGAGAGATATTCGACAAACACCTTGCCGTTGAGGTGATCGATCTCGTGCTGGATGCACACGGCCAGCAGG
>JAGOGU010000065.1 GCA_017996515.1 Allobrachymonas sp. | reverse complement strand
TGGCATCCAGCCCCCACGTGGATGCATGCTGCGCCAGCCACTGCACGCTGTCCCAGCAGTCATCAAGGGCGGCGGGAAATTTATGTTCGGGCGCCAGCCGATAGTCCACCGAAACCACGGCGCAACCACTGGCATGGCACAACCTGCGGCAAAGCACATCGTGCGTATCGATACTGCCCACGACAAAACCACCACCGTGAAAATACACCAGCACGGGCACTATGCCCTGCTCTGCGGCATGCGTAGCGTACAGGCGTGCGCGCATGGCGCTGCCGTCGGGCCGTGGAAGCGTCAAATCCTGCACCCGCGCAAGCGCAGGCGGCTCAGGCTCCAGCACGCAACTACCCAAGGCGTATGCTTCGCGCGCCAACTCGATGGGCAGTTGCTGCATGTTTGGCCGCTTCTTGCGGATCACGCCATGCAAAAAATTGCGCACATGCGGCTTCAGGCGTTGCCACGCCTGGGGGGCAACGCCCGCAGGCAGATCTGCGGCATGCTGTTCGCCTGCGCCCATGGCTCAGATCGCCACCAGCCAATACAGCAGCAGTCCGATCACAACACTGATGCCCCCTGCGATGCGGATGCCCTGCTCGGGTAGTTGCAGCAATTGTTCAAACATGCGCCGCCACAGATTTGGCGCAATCAAAGGCATCAGCCCTTCAAACATCAGCATGAAGGCGGCGGCCATCCAAATAACTTTGTTGTTCATGGCGCTGTTGTATGGGTAGCGGAAGCCGAGCTGGCAGCAGACATTGGCGTGGATGCAGGCAGACTGGGCAACTTGGCGCTGCCTGCGCGCAACTGCTGGAGAAAGCTGTTGCTGGCCGGGTCGATGACCAACACATCGCCTGCGCCGCCAAAACTCTTGCGGTACACCGCCAGCGTGCGTAAAAAGCCCGCCAATTGCGGGTTCTGGGCATGGTCTGCCGCGTAAATGCGCATGGCTTGCACATCGCCTTCGCCACGAATTTGCTGTGCTTGGCGTTGGCCCTCGGCCAGCAAGGCCTGGCGCTGCTCCTCGGCTTGCATCCGCGCCGCTGCGGCCGCACTGGCCGCTTCGGACTTGAGTTGCGCCGCCGTTTGCAACAAGGCGGCGTTCATGCGCGCCTGCTCTGCCTCGGCTTCGGCCTGAGTGATGTCCACTCGCGTGAGGCGCACGTCCAGCACCTCCAGTCCCCAAGGCTTTTCTGCGGATTGGGCAATGATGTTCAGGCGTTTTTTCAACTCCTGTGGCAGCGCCTCATACTGTTGTTGCTGCAATTGCTGCCACGTCAGCCGCTTGCCTATCGCCTGCATGATCGAAGCTGTGCTGAGATGCAGCACCTGCTCCCCTTCCTGCACCGAACCGCCAACCTGCCGCGTGTAATGTTCGGGCTGGGTGATGCGCCACTGTATATGCCATGCAAGCGGCACCTGGCGATCATCCGCCAACACAATCGGTTGCTGCCCGGTATCTCCTGCGGCCAGCAACGTGCGCCGATCCAGCGTGCGCACCTTCTGCAAAGGCCACGGCCATTTGAATTGCAAGCCGGGCTCCTGAACCAGACGTGGTAATTGCCCCGCCCCGTACACCATGGCGTACTGGCGCTGATCAACGATAAACAGACAAGTGGTCGCCACACCCGCCAGCACCGCCAGTGCCAGCAACAGGGCAAACATTCTTTGCAAAGTGCTCATGGTGTCAATCTCGGCGGCGCTGGCGCAGCAGATCGGGATCGCGGCTGCGCAAGGGGTTGGTTGCGGCATCACCCGCAGATGCGGTGGTTCGAGCAGAAGTTGCAGCAGAAGCAGCACCGGCCTTGCTACCCGCAGCAGTCGCACCGGATGCGGATGCACCAGATGCAGGTGCCGCAGCTTGCGCCGCTGGCCGATCCAGCGCGATATGAATGGCCTGCCCGCTCTGGCTATCAACCACAACCTTGTTCATCTGACCATATAACTGCTGCATGGTGTCGTAATACAGGCGGTCGCGCACGGCTTGCGGCGAGCGCTGGTATTCAGCAAGCACGGTTGCAAACTGCGCGGATTCGGTCTGCGCCTCGGCAACCACCTGCTTGCTATACGCCCGCGCTTCGTCCTGCAAGCGCGTCACTTCCTGGGTGGCGGCTGCCATCATCTGGCTGGCAGCAAAGGCTGCTTGTTCGGCAGCGGCTGTTTTTTCTACACGCGCCTGTTTCACTTGCGTATAGCTGGCCTGCACCGCTTGCGGCACGCGCAAGGCATCTGTTCCTGCAGAAAGCCCCGTGATGTCGATGCCGCTATTGGCCGCATCCAAGGCGGCTTGCGCCTGCGCTTGCACGCGGCGGGCAATCTGCTGAGGGTCACTATCCAACAACGTGGCCAAATCCATGCCTGCCAATACCTTCCGCACGGCATAAGCCCCCGCCAGCTGAACTTGTTGCTCGGCATCTGCTGCCTGGTGCAAGATATATTGGCTGACATGGCGGATACGGTACTGGGCCAGTAAATGCATTTCCACAATGGCGCCGTCTGCGGTCAGCAACTGCTCGCTGCGCAAGCCCGATTGCGGCACCGTTGCCGCGTTGCCAATCACGGTAGAGCCGCTTTCGGCCAAAACCGTTATGTCATGCGATTCAATCGGATACGGCAGCGTCCAATTCAACCCCACACGCGCCATTCGGTGGAATTTGCCCAGCCGAAAAATGGTTGCCTGCTGGTTTTCCTTGAGGACAAACAAACCGCTCATCATCCAGGCGGCCAGCACAGACAGCAGCACGAAAAGGGTGGCTCGCTTGGCAGCCCGATCGGATGCAGGCGAGCGGCCTGCAGCACCGCCCTGCCAAGGATCATGGCCTTGTTTGCCTTTTTTGCCGAACCAACCGCTCAATTACTGCTCCTGTCGTCTGATTATTTCCTGATTGCTCTTGTTTCACTCACGCGTGCATGGCAAGCTGCCATTGCCCATACAGCGTTTCGCCTCATATGCATGTACTGGATGCCATATATTGGATGTTGAAGTCACGTTTTTTCAGCAGAATCCGCCGCAGCATCGTCTGGCGGCTGACTATACCAGTCTCTCTCCGCCTCCGCTGCTTCGGCCATGCTTGCGCCCGTTGCGCGCAGGGCTGCGTCGGCGATGGCCTGCCGCAGCGCATCCAGCCCCAGCCCCCGTTGCGCACTGATATATACGCGCGTCAGTTGCTTGCCATCCATGGCATAACTGTCTTGCGCCTGCAAAGGCTGGCGTTGCGGCGGCAAGGCATCCACTTTGTTGAACACCAGAATTTGCTCAATGCCGTCGGCTCCGATATCGGTCAGCACGCGCTGCACCTCGTCAATCTGCTCCGGCCAAGAGAGGCTGGCCGCATCCACCACGTGCAGCAGCAAGTCCGCATCTACCGCTTCTTGCAAAGTGGCCTCAAACGCCTCGACCAAACCGTGCGGCAAATCACGGATAAAACCTACCGTATCCGATAAGGAAATGGTTCGCCCCAACTGCGCCAGATACAGCTGGCGCGTGGTGGTATCCAGCGTGGCAAAAAGCTGGTCTGCCGCATAGCTGCGTGCCTTGACCAAAGCATTGAACAAGGTCGATTTGCCCGCATTGGTGTACCCCACCAGCGACACCGAAAACGTGCCCGTGCGCTGGCGCTGCCGCCGCTGCGTCGCCCGCTGGCGCTTGACCTTTTGCAGCTGCATGCGGGTGCGCTTGATGGCCTCATCAATCATGCGGCGATCCAGTTCGATCTGGCGCTCGCCCGGCCCGCCGCGCGTGCCGATACCGCCCTGCTGCCGCTCCAAATGGCTCCAGCGGCGCACCAATCGCGTGCTGAGATATTGCAAACGCGCCAGCTCAACTTGCAATTTGCCCTCGTGGCTGCGCGCACGTTGGGCAAAAATCTGCAAAATCAGCATGGTTCGGTCATTGACCGGCAGCTCGAAAAAGCGCTCCAGATTGCGCTGCTGCGCCGGGCTGAGCGCCTGATCAAACAAAATCTCGGTGGCGCCGTGCGCTTGAGCCAGCTCCTTGATTTCTTCCGCTTTGCCCTTGCCGACAAACAAGGCCGGGTCAGGCGCCTGGCGTTTGCAGGTAACACGCGCCACAGGGTTCAAGCCAGCCGTTTGCGCCAGCAGACCAAGCTCTTGCAGTTCGCCGTCAAAATGAGGCAAACCAAGATCCACGCCGATCAGCACGGCACGCGCGGTAGAAGAATCGTTTATCAAAATCAATCGCCGTCAAACGACAAACGCCGCCCGGATAAAACCGAGTGGGCGCAACACAAAAAACTGTCTAGTCACCCTAGAAAATGGCGCCAATCATGCGTTTTTGCAATACCTGGCACCTTCTGGCGCTTGTCGCAAACGCGCACACCTTTACTGGCTGCCTGCATCCCCTTCGACAGATGCAGAAAAGTTGATGGCACGACCAGGAACGATTGTAGAAATGGCATGTTTGTAAACCATTTGTGTTATCGTATTGCGAAGCAGTACAACGTACTGATCAAAAGATTCAATTTGCCCCTGCAATTTGATACCGTTTACCAAATAAATGGAAACAGGCACATGCTCGCGACGCAGGGCATTGAGGAAAGGGTCTTGCAGCAGTTGGCCTTTATTGCTCACGCTATTTCTCCGTATTGTTTAAAGCTATCCCGGCTTGGATACTTGCTGACGCAAGCCGCCAGAGAGCTTGGCTCTTGTTGTTCAAAAGATGAGATGGGCGTTAAACATAACACAACTTCCACATCTATCCGCCCTGTATGGCATGTATGGCAACAATCGGTTACGCAATTTCTATTGAGAGAACGCACCATCAAATGCCACTTCATACTTCAAGTTTCAATCCCGTCTTCTTGCCTGTTTTAGCCTCCCCCCCGTATCCGCTTTCCTACCTCACCTCTTTGATGAATGCCAAATTAAAAACACCCTCAAATGTGTCATCTAAAAAAATTTTTCATGTCTCGTAACGATTTGCCTGCACAATATAGACAAAGAATGCTCCAGATTCTTGGCTGAATCTGCTCTTTGGTTTTTTTCATTCTGCAAAGAACCGTTGGTACAACATGCACTGAAGAGGTCTTCATGAATCACACGCACTTGAATCCCTCCCGGCACCCGCCCTCTGTACAACGCCTGCGCCATCGCTTGCGCTGGCCCATTCGCATGCTGTTATTGGCCAGCATCGCAAGCTGGGATATGGCGCTGGCGCTCAAGCCGATTCAGATGACACCACAGGGCGAAGTCGCCAAAGTGCGTGAATTTGTCGTCAAGTTTGACAAAGCGGCTGTTACGGCAGGCAACCCGGGAGCCGCAGCGCCCTTTGCCATTCAATGCAATGGCGGAGCAGGTGCCAAGATTCCGGCGCACAACGGCAGTTGGCGCAATGCCTCGACTTGGGTCGCATCCTTCGAGGACTACCTGCCGCCAGACGTGCGTTGTACCGCCACCAGCACGGCAGGCTTCAAGTCCACACAGGGTGAGTCGTTGCCGCCCACCACGGCGCTGTTCCGCACCGGCGCGCCTTTTGTACAGCACCTTGCCCCATCAGGCGGGCAGATTGCAGAAGATCAGATTTTCATGGCGCGCTTCAACGGCAATGTCGATACCGCCAGCGTGCAAGCCAACACTTTCTGCTCGATTGAGGGCGTGGGTGAACGGGTGCCCACACAACTGGTGACCGGACCTGATCGCGACGCCATTCTCAAAAGCCGTGATTACGACAAAGAAGCCGCCAAAAACCCCAACCACTTCGTGTTGCTGCGCTGCAACCGCACCCTGCCCTCAGAGGCCAAGGTAGAGCTTTCGTTCGGCAGCTACAAAGGCAGCAGCGGATCGGTGAACCAAGACCCGCAATCGTGGGACTACCAGGTGCAATCGCCGCTGGAAGCCAATTTCAGCTGCGAACGCCCAAATTCCGAAGCGGCCTGCATGCCGATTCGCCCCATGACGGTGAGCTTCTCCGCCCCCATTCCCATGCAATGGGCGCGCCAGGTCACGTTGCAAGCCGCGGGCAAAACCATCAAGCCGAAGTTTTCGCCAGAAGAAGAAAAAGGCCAGACGATCGAATCCGTCACTTTCGCTGGCACGTTGGATGAACACACCGAATACCAACTGACGCTGCCTGCCGGGTTGGTTGATGATGCGGGTCGGCCTTTGCACAATGCCGGCAGCTTTCCGTTGCGTGTGCGCACAGGTCCCGCGCCAGCCCTGCTCAAATTTGCGGCTGCGCCCTTTGGCGTGATCGAGCGCTTTGCAGAAGGCAAAAAATCGCCTGCGTTGCTGCCTGTAACCGTACGCAAGGTGGAAACACCGACCTTTCAGGTCAAAGACCATATTCCCGGTGGCATTGTGCGCGATCTGACTCCCGACAGCGATGCCGAGATCATCCGCTGGTTCAAGCGCATGCATCGCTTCGATAACGAATTGATCTCGCGCGAAAACGCCCAGGCAGAAGGCGTGCGCCACCTGCCTGCCCCGCTGCCCCCGGCCACGCCGAAAGAAGCAGAAGAACATGGCTGGCGCATTCCTGACAATTATGTGGAAACGCGCATGATCTCGCTGTTGGAAGGCACCAACGCCACCCAGCTTGAACTGCCCCCACCCAGCTCCAAAGACGCCCGCCCGTTCGAAGTGCTTGGCATCCCTTTGCAGCCAGGTTTTCACGTTGTTGAAGCGGCATCGCCCTTGCTGGGCCAAAGCCTGCTGGATACCCGCCATCGGGGCGAACGCACCATGTATGTGCGCACCAGCGTGCTGGTGACCAATCTCGGCGTGCACTTCAAACGCGGACGCACCGATTCTCTGGTGTGGGTCACCTCACTCGATACCGGCAAGCCCGTGCCCAATGCAGCGGTTGCCATCAGCAACAAAGACGGTAAATTGCTGGCCAGCGGCAAGACCGATGCCCGCGGCATTTGGCAATACTTGCAGGCGCTGCCCCGCTCGAATGATGACGAAGAAGAATTGTTCGTCAGTGCCCGCGCAACCGATAAAGAGGGCATCACCGATATGGCCTTCGTGTGGAGCAACTGGAACCGGGGCATTGAGCCCTGGCGCTTCAACGTGCCTACCAGCACCGATCCCGAGTTGGATGCCGTGGCGCACTCCGTGCTGGATCGCAGCCTGCTGCGCGCCGGAGAAACGGTTTCGATGAAGCATTTCTTCCGCAACGCAACGCCCCAGGGCTTGGGTGCAGCCAAGCAATACCCCACCCTTTTGCGCATCATCCATGCCGGTAGCGACGAGCGCATCGACCTGCCCATTACCTGGCGCAGCGATGCCACCGGCGGTCAGGTGGCCGAGAGCCAATGGGCCATTCCCAAAACGGCCAAGCTGGGACAATACTGGTTGCAGCTGGTTGGCAAAAACAGCAAAGGCGAAGAAACCGCCTACTCCAGCGGCAATCTGCGCGTGGAAGAATTCCGCCTGCCCACCATGGCCGGCAGCATCACGCCCGTGACCAAGCCCCCGCTGATCGGTTTGACGGAACTGCCCGTGCAAGTGCAACTGGCCTATATCAACGGCGGCGCTGCCAGCGGTCTGCCGGTTGAAATATCAGCCAGCGTACGCGATGCCTACATCTATTTCTCGGGCCATGATGGATTCAGCTT
>JAGOGU010000064.1 GCA_017996515.1 Allobrachymonas sp. | reverse complement strand
CCGTCACGGGGGTGAGCGGTAGCGGCAAATCCACGCTGATCCAGGACGTGCTGGCCCCCGCGCTGATGCGCCACTTTGGCCAGGCCACCGAAGCGCCCGGCGCGCACGACCGCCTGCTGGGCGCCGATCATTTGAGCGGCGTGGTCTTTGTCGATCAATCGCCCATTGGCAAAACCGCGCGCAGCAACCCCGTCAGCTACGTGGGCGCGTGGGACGCCATCCGCAAGCTGTTTGCCGACGCGCCGCTGGCGCGCCAGCGCAGCTACACGGCGGCCAAGTTCAGCTTCAACAGCGGCGACGGGCGCTGCCCCGCCTGCGGCGGCAGCGGCTTTGAGCATGTGGAAATGCAGTTCCTCAGCGACGTGTACCTGCGCTGCCCCGACTGCGACGGCCAGCGCTACCGGCCCGAGGTGCTGGAAGTACGCATCGAGCGCGCCGGCCGCCACCTGAACGTGGCCGATGTGCTGGACCTCACGGTGGCCGAAGCCGCGCAACTATTTGCTGCCGATAGAGAAGTGATCCGCGCCCTGCAACCCATCGTTGATGTGGGGCTGGACTATGTGAAGCTGGGCCAGCCCGTGCCCACATTGAGCGGCGGCGAGGCGCAGCGCCTCAAGCTCGCGGGCTTTCTGGCCGAGGCTGCGCAAAGCGCCGCCAAATCGCGCCAGACCTTGGCCCGCAAAGGCACGCTGTTTCTGTTTGACGAACCCACCACCGGCCTGCACTTTGACGACATCGCCAAGCTGATGCGGGCCTTCCGCAAGCTGCTGGACGCAGGCCACAGCCTGATCGTGATCGAGCACAACCTGGACGTGATGCGCGCCAGTGACTGGCTGATCGACCTGGGGCCGGAAGGCGGCGATGCGGGTGGCGCCGTGGTGGCGCAAGGCACGCCCGCCGAGGTGGCGCGCCACCCCACGTCCCACACGGGCGCGGCGCTGCGCGATTACGAAACGCAGCTTGCCACCCCCGCCGCCAGACAAGTGGCCGAGCGCCGCCCCCGCTACGGTGCGGATCTGGCATCGGCCAGCCAAAGCATCGACATCGTGCATGCCCGTGAGCACAACCTGAAAAACCTCAGCGTGCAAATCCCGCGCGGCAAGTTCAACGTCATCACCGGCGTGTCGGGCAGTGGCAAATCCACACTGGCGTTCGACATCCTGTTCAACGAAGGCCAGCGGCGCTATCTGGAAAGCCTCAACGCCTACGCCCGCAGCATCGTGCAGCCGGCGGGCCGGCCCGAGGTGGACGCGGTCTATGGCATTCCGCCCACCGTGGCCATTGAGCAGCGCCTCAGCCGTGGCGGGCGCAAATCCACCGTGGGCACGACCACTGAGGTGTGGCACTTTCTGCGCCTGCTGTTCGTCAAGCTGGGCGTGCAGCACTGCGTGCACGACGGCGCGGCGGTGCAACCGCAAACGCCCGAGCGCATCGCCGCGCAAATCCTCACGCGTTTTCAAGGCCAGACCATTGGCCTGCTGGCGCCGCTGGTCATAGGCCGCAAAGGCGTCTACACCGAGCTGGCCGACTGGGCGCGCCCGCGTGGCTACACGCACCTGCGGGTGGATGGCGAGTTTCTGCCCACCGACAAATTTCCACGCATTGACCGCTTCAAGGAACACACCATCGAGCTGCCCGTGATGAGCCTGCCCGCCACGCCCGGCAACGAGGTGCAGCTGCGCGAAGCGCTGGCCCGCGCGCTGGAACACGGCAAGGGCGTGGTGCATGTGCTGCACGGCATCGCGGGCCTGGCGCGCGCCATGGAAACCGGCCAGCCCACGGCGGGCATTGGCCAGGTGGAAGTGTTTTCCACCCAGCGCGCCTGCCCGGTGTGCGCCACCAGCTATGCCGAACTGGACCCGCGCCTGTTCTCCTACAACAGCAAGCACGGCTGGTGCCCCGATTGCGTGGGCACGGGCGTCAAGCTCACGCGCGAGCAGCGCAAGGCGCTGGACGATTCCGTGCTGGCCGACGACCAAAAGGGCCGCGAGCAGACGTTTGCTGAGCCTGAGGTCGAAGGCCTGGGCGATGCCGTGTGCCCCAGCTGCCAGGGCACGCGGCTGAACCCTGTGGCCCGCGCCGTGCGGCTGGGCGGCCAGTTCGCCATCACCGACCTGGCCCGCCTGAGCGTGAGCGATCTGCGCGCCTGGTTCGATGGCTTGCAGCTCGAAGGCCGCGACGCCGACATCGCGCGCGATCTTGTCCCCGAGATTAAAAGCCGCCTGGATTTTTTGCAGCAGGTCGGCCTGGGCTACCTCACGCTCGACCGTGGCGCGCCCACGCTCAGCGGTGGCGAGGCGCAACGCATTCGCCTGGCCGCGCAACTGGGCAGCAACCTGCAAGGCGTGTGCTACGTGCTGGACGAGCCCACCATCGGCCTGCACGCGCGCGACAACCAGATCCTGCTGGGCGCGCTGCACAGCCTGTCGGCCAAGGGCAACACGCTGGTGGTGGTGGAGCACGATGAAGACACCATCCGCCGCGCCGAGCACCTGATCGACATCGGCCCCGGCGCGGGCGTGCGCGGCGGCACGCTGGTGGCGCAAGGCACGGCCGCCGACCTGGCCGCCGCGCCCGATTCCGCCACCGGACGTTACCTGCGCGACGCCATGCGCCACCCCATGCAGGCCCGGCGTGCGGTGTTGGAGATGGATATCGATACCGGACGCAGAGGTTTCGCAGAGCACGCAGAAGAATCCACGGATGCTTCTTCGACCGTGGCGCCCGAAGGGCTTGCTGCCGTTGACCACCCCAGCGGCAAGAAAACCCGTGCGAAAGCGCAAAAGGCATCTTCCGCGTCCTCTGCGGAATCTTCGCGTCCTCTGCGTTCAAAAGACGCCGTCCAATGGCTCACCGTGCTCGGCGCCCATTTGCACAACCTGCACGACGTGGATGTGCGCGTGCCGCTCAAACGCCTGGTGGCCGTCACCGGCGTCAGCGGCTCGGGCAAGTCCACCCTGGCGCGCGATGTGCTGCTCGCCAACGTGGCCGCCTGGGTCAGCCAGCGCGCCACCAAAGCCGGGCGCGATGCGATGGACGCCGGCAAGGCCCCGGCCTTGCAAGGCTGCACGGGCCTGAAAGGCTTTGAATCCATCGACCGCGTGCTCGAAGTCGATCAAACCCCCATCGGCAAAACCCCGCGTTCCTGCCCCGCCACCTACATCGGCTTCTGGGACACGGTGCGCAAGCTGTTTGCCGACACGCTGGAAGCGAAAGCGCGGGGCTACGGGCCGGGGCGCTTCAGTTTCAACACCGGCGAAGGGCGCTGCCCCAGTTGCGAAGGGCAGGGCGTGCGCACCATTGCCATGAGCTTTCTGCCCGACGTGAAGGTGCCGTGCGAGGTGTGCCACGGCGCGCGCTTCAACCCCGAGACGCTGGCCGTCACCTGGCGCGGCAAGAACATCGGCGACGTGCTGCAGATGGAAGTCGACGAGGCGGTGGAATTCTTTGCCTCCATGCCCGCCATCAGCCACCCGCTGCAACTGCTCAAGGACGTGGGGCTGGGCTACCTCACCCTGGGCCAGCCCAGCCCGACTTTGAGCGGCGGCGAGGCGCAGCGCATCAAGTTGGTAACCGAACTCAGCAAAGTACGCGATGACGTCACCCGGCGCGGCCAGAAAGCCCCGCACACGCTGTATGTGCTGGATGAGCCGACCGTGGGCCTGCACATGCACGATGTGGAAAAACTCATCCGCGTGTTGCACCGCCTGACCGACGGGGGGCACAGCGTCATCGTCATCGAACACGATCTGGACCTGATCGCCGAGGCCGACTGGATCATCGACCTGGGGCCGGAAGGCGGCGATGGCGGTGGCCGCTTGGTGGCCGCCGGCACGCCGGAAGACGTGGTGAAAGCAGGCACGCATACCGGCGTGGCCCTGGAGCCGGTGCTGGCGCGAAAGGACGATTGAATGGGCATCGTCCACATCCGTTGGCACCATTGATTGCAGCAACGCAACCCTACGGATAATTTTGGCGTGGGCGCATCTGCATCTGCCAAACGCCGCACCCATTTCGACCAATCAACGGTTTGATCGCCTGATTACTCCAGCCGCGGACTGCCGCCAGCGCTGTCTAATCTTTGCCAAGTAGCAAGACCTTGATACCAAGCGCCGTAAGCAGGCCGCGCTCTTAAATCCGTAGGCAACATGAGACAGGCTATCTACAGATGTAACAAAACGTGCGCATAATAGCGCATGGCTTTATTTCCTCAAATCTTCTCTCGCATTCATAAACGCTGCAATACCGGCGAGCGTTTGGTGCTGGAACAGCTTCGGCGCTGTTTATCAGACGACTATATCGTCTGGTATGACATTCCCGTTGGCCCTTTGCAACGGCAGCCTGATTTTGTGGTGTTCAATCCTCGCCGCGGCATACTCGTACTGGAGGTCAAGCACTGGAAGCTCAGCACCATTCAAGCGGCTGACCGCTCACGCGTCACATTGGCATTAGACGATGGCCCCAAATCCAGCCAACACCCACTGGAACAAGCGTACGAATGCGCCTTACAAATCAACACATCGCTCGAAAAAGACCCGCAGCTCAAGCAGGCCGAAGGGCGTTATGTCGGCAAATGCGCCGTACCTTATGGGTGGGGCGCCATCATGAGCAATATTCGTCACAAGCAAATTGCTGACACCGACTTTGAAGACATATTCCCCGCCTCGCGTACGCTATTGCGCGATGACTTGGATGATGCAATCACGCCCGAGCAATTTCAAGAACGTCTGTGGGGTCTGTTTACCACTTTCTTTCCTACCGCATTAACTCTGCCGCAGCAAGATCGCGTGCGCTGGCATATGTTCCCAGAGGTGCGCGTCACCAATCTATCAGCCACCCAAAAAGCCGCGGTCGAAAAAGCGGGGCAATTGGCCATTCCTGATTTGATCCAGGTTATGGACATGAACCAAGAGCAAGCGGCTCGCTCGCTGGGAGAAGGACATCGTGTGATTCACGGCGCAGCTGGCACGGGCAAAACCATGATTTTGGTTTTTCGTGCCCAACACCTCGCCCAACAAGCCGAACCCGGCGCGCAGCCTATTTTGGTGCTGTGCTACAACCGCCCGCTGGCCGACCGCATCGAGCACCTTTTGGCAGATCGCGGAGTAGATCCTGCACAGGTCACTACGCGCACTTTCCATTCTTGGTGCGAGGACATGGTGCGCAGCTACCAATTGGATCGCCCAGCGCAGACGCCAGATTACTACGAAGCCCTCGTAAAAACAGTCGAGCGCGCCCTGCAAACCGGCCAAGTGCCGCAAGGTCAATATTCAGCCTTGCTGATTGATGAAGCACATGATTTTGAGGCCTCTTGGCTACGTATCGCCACACAATTGGTCGATCCCGCCACACGCTCATTATTGGTGCTGTACGACGATGCGCAATCCATCTATCAACGCGCTAAAAAACGCTTCAGCCTTGCCAGTGCGGGAATTGAAGCACAAGGCCGCACCAGCATTTTGCGTGTGAACTATCGCAACACGGTTGAGGTATTGGCGTTGGCCATACAGTGCGCAGAGCAGCTGCTTACCGAGACCAGCGAAAGCGACACCCAAATACAGCGCGTATATCCGGAAACGGCCGGACGGCGCGGCCCCATGCCGCAATTGCTACGCTTTCATCGTGAAAAAGACGAAGCCAAGGCTTTGGCAGAACGCATTTCCCGCTTGGTAGAAAACGGAACACCACCTGACGATATTGCCGTGCTATGCCGCGACAAATACCACTGGAGCGATCTGCAAGCTGCACTCAAGCATCAAGGCGTTCCGACACAAATGCGTGGAGATCGCAACCAAGGCAGCAAAAATATCGATTGGAGCACACCCAGCGTCAAGCTACTAACCATGCACGCAGCCAAAGGGTTAGAGTTTCCGCATGTATTTCTCATGCGTCTGGATCTCATGCCAGGCAAACACGATCCAGATGAGGAGCTGCGTGTGTTCTACGTCGCCATGACACGGGCCACCCAACAGCTCACGCTTTCTTGCTCCGCCGACTCTTTGCTAGTACAGCGTATTACCAACGCACTAGAACGAGTAAATGCCAGCTTACCCCCTCTACCAAGCGAAACTGCATCTATCTGACAGACTAAGGCGAACGAGTTTGCCTAAACTAAATACAGGGGCTGCCTAGATTTTCAGATGATCTAGGAAGGCAGAATGTCCCGTAGGCGATTCCATCCACATAAAAACCCCCTGTGCGCATGGTATGCTGCCCTGTAACGTTTCGTTCTCGGCACGGAGGCGGTTTCATGGTGATGTGTGCCATGCGCTTTGCCAATCGCTGTGTGCATGAAGAGCATCCGTTCGCAAACGCCATCTTCCGGACATTTCATTGTGTTTTGACTGGTGATGCGTGCCGTTTTGATGATTTTTTCTTTGAAGGAGGTATGTCATGAGCCAGAAAGTAGCCTATGTAACCGGTGGCATGGGGGGTATTGGTACCGCAATTTGCCGCGCCTTGCACCAGCGCGGCTTCAAGGTTATTGCAGGTTGCAGCCCCAGCCGCGATTATCAAAAATGGCTGGACGAACAAAAGGCCGAGGGCTTTACCTTCTACGCCAATGCCGCCGATGTGTCTGACTGGCAAGCCACCGTGGATGCCTTTGCCAAAGCCAAGGCCGAACATGGCCCGATTGATGTGCTGGTGAACAACGCAGGCATTACCCGCGACCGCATGTTCATGAAGATGACACCCGAAGAATGGAACGCTGTGATCAGCACCAACCTCAGCTCCATGTTCAACGTGACCAAACAGGTTGTGCCCGATATGGCGGAAAAAGGCTGGGGCCGCATCATCAATATTTCTTCGGTCAATGGCGAAAAAGGCCAGGCCGGGCAAACCAACTACTCTGCCGCCAAGGCCGGCATGCACGGCTTTACCAAAGCGCTGGCACAAGAGCTGGCCGGTAAAGGCGTAACCGTCAATACGGTCAGCCCCGGCTACATCGGCACCGATATGGTGCGCGCCATCAAGCCCGAGATTCTGGAAAAAATCGTGGCCACCATCCCCGTAAAACGCCTGGGAACCCCGGAAGAGATTGCATCCATCGTGGGCTGGCTCGCCAGCGAAGAGGCGGGCTTTACCACCGGTGCCGATTTCTCCTGCAACGGCGGCTTGCACATGTATTAATCGCGTACCAACAACGGGTTGCAGCCACTCGCCGCCATCCGTTGTCGCGAGCCGACCTCGCCCCGTGTGGCGGGTTGTGTTGCGCCAACACCCGCGCGCTTGCGGCTTGACCGCCCAAGCGCGGTTTTGGTTATAATCCACGTTTCTCTTGCCGTACCGCATCTGTTGACGCTGCGGGCGGCTTTTTTTCCGCAAGAGGAGTGTTATGCGTCATTACGAAATCATTTTGCTGATCCATCCCGATCAGAGCGAACAGGTTCCAGCCATGCTGGAGCGCTACAAAGGCATGATTGTTGCCGGCCAAGGCCAGGTACACCGTGTCGAAGACTGGGGTCGCCGCCAGCTGGCTTACCAAATCAACAAGCTGAACAAGGCGCACTATCTGTGCCTGAACATCGAGGCCGATCAAACCGTGCTGTCTGAACTGGAACACGCTTTCCGCTTCAACGATGCCGTGCTGCGCCATCTGACCGT
>JAGOGU010000063.1 GCA_017996515.1 Allobrachymonas sp. | reverse complement strand
ACCACCGCCAGCGGAAAGCGCATGCGGTTTTCGAGGCTGCCGCCCCATTCATCGCTGCGTTGGTTGGATTGCGCCGAGAAGAACTGTTGAATCAGGTAGTTGTTGGCGCCGTGGATTTCTACGCCGTCAAAGCCTGCCTGCAAAGCCAGCTCTGCCGCGTTGGCATAGCCTGCGATGATGCTGCGGATTTGTGCGTCGGTTAAGGCCTTGGCGCCGGTGGCTGTGTGGGCGGACGGGGCGAAAATTTCGCCGTTCGGGTTCAGGTCGGGCAATGCCTGCCAGCCGCCGTGGTGGATTTGCAGCAGCGCTTTGGCGCCTTGCTGGTGGGCGATTTCGGCCACTTCGCGCAAGCTCGGTAAATCTTCTTCACCGATGGCTTCGGGCTGGCCGTAAAAGGCTTTGCCGCCTTCCGCCACCAAAGTGGCCGCCGCAATAAACAGGCCGAAGCCTTCAAAGCGGTTATTGAGGAAACGGCGCTCGTCTGCGGTGATGTGGCCGTTTTCGTCTGAGGCCAAATGGGTCATCGGGGCGACCACCAAACGGTTTTTGATTTCTACGCCATTGTTGAAGGCGTAGCTTTGGAACAGATTTTGACGTTTCATATTGAAAAATCCTTGTTTTAAGAAATGGGGAATTGGGCTGAAACATGGCCGTTTCCCGCCAGATCCGTTGCCAATGTTTGTCAATTGAACGCATTATGCGAGCAAACGAAAGACCTGATGTGCTGATGGCCATAGTGTTGGACTGGGGGATGAGGCCGATTGGACCGGGCGCAGTTTGTTCATGCAGAGGCTGTACACGTATTACGTGCAAAAAATACTCGTCTGATTTTCGGTTGCGGCGCATTGGACTGTCTTTCTATACTGCAGTTTCTTCAAGAAGCGTGCGCCACGAAAAATCTTTTGAACCGGTATTCAATCATGAACATCACCGATGAAAAACAAATCGATGCTTACTACCGCGCCTTGCTCGACCGTGCGGCAGACCATGTCGGCGTTTTTTATGTGGGCGTAAAAACCACCGGCGTGTTCTGCATTGCCACATGCCGCGCACGCAAGCCCAAGCGTGAAAATGTGCTGTTTTACCGCACGTTCAAAGATGCGCTGGATGCGGGTTTTCGTCCGTGCAAAATATGCCGACCTACTGAAAACGCCCATGCCGCCCCGCCTGATGTAGCGCGCGCACTGGAATGGCTGCGGCATCATCCAGTCGAGCGCTTGAGCGACTGGCAACTCAAGCAGCAAGGCATCAGCCCGGAGCGCATCCGCCGCTGGTTTCAACAGCATTACGGCATGACTTTTCAGGCTTATCAGCGCGCCCTGCGCATCAATACCGCGCTGCAGAGTTTGCAACAAGGGCAAGTGCCACCCACGCTGCGCTGCATAGCGGTTACGATTCGCTGAGTGGCTTTGGCTACACCTGCAAAAAACTGACCGGACGCGCGCCCACCATGACTGAAAAACCCTTGCTGCTGCATCGTTTCACTACACCGTTGGGACCGATGTTTGTGTGCGCCAGCGAACGCGGCGTGTGCCTGCTGGAATTTGTCGATCGGCGGATGCTGGAAACCGAATTCCGCGACCTTCAGCGCTTGTTCAATGCGCCTATTCTCGCGGGCGAAAATGCCCACACCCGTCAGGCCGAGCGTGAAATGGGCGAGTATTTTGCTGGCAGCCGCTTCGTGTTTGACGTGCCGCTGGATACGCCCGGAACAGCCTTTCGCCAAGCGGTATGGCGCATTCTGCAAACCATTCCCTATGGCCAAACCGCCAGCTATGCCGAACAGGCGGCCAAGCTCGGCAAGCCGCAAGCGGTGCGTGCCGTGGCCAATGCCAACGGCGCCAATCGCGTGTCCATCATCATTCCCTGCCACCGCGTGATCGGCAAAGACGGCTCTTTGACAGGCTATGCTGGCGGCTTGGCACGCAAGCAATGGTTGCTTGAGCATGAGCACCGTTATGTAGGCAATGCGCGGAGCTGATGGGTTGGAGGGGCTTGCCTGTCATTCAAAAGCACGTGTTCTTGCACGAGATCAGGGTGTCCAGCTCATCGTGATTTCACAAAAAATGTGTACGACTGCGATGCGTCATGCATGACAAAAAACGCCCACCATGTGGCGGGCGCAAAAAGCATGAAGCGTTGCAGATCACTGCAACACAGTTGTAAAAGGCTCAGGCGGTTTCAATCTGGGTGAATTTGCCAAAGGTCAGGTCGTTATACGCCTGGGCGATTTCCGCTCGGCTGTTCATCACAAAGGGGCCGCTGGCAACCAGTGGTTCGTCGATAGGCTCGCCTGCCATCAGCAACAGGCGCACGTCTTCGCCTGCCTGGGCTTGCAGTTCCAGGCCACTGCCGTCGCGCCCCAGCGTGACGAGTTGGCCGCATTGCGCCGTTTCACCATTGACGGAGACGGTGCCGCTTTGCACCAGCAGCGTCAGCGTCCAGCCTGCGGGCTGCGGCAAAGCGGCGGTTTTGCCTGCATGCAGGCGCACATCCCACACATGCATGGGGGTATGGGTTTGCGCCGGGCCTTTGTTGCCTTGCAGCTCACCCGCAATCACGCGCACGCGTCCCGCATCGTTGGGCAACGCCACTTCGGCGATGCTGCCCGCAGTGATGTTCTGGTAGCGCGCCGGGGTCATTTTGCTTTTGGCGGGCAGGTTGACCCATAGCTGCACCATCTCGAACGGGCCGCCTTTTTCGCTGAAAGCCTGCGAGTGGAGCTCTTTGTGCATGATGCCGCCGCCAGCGGTCATCCACTGAACGTCGCCACGGGCGATGATGCCGCCTGCGCCCGTGCTGTCGCGGTGTTCCACCTCGCCGTCATACACGATGGTGACGGTCTCGAACCCGCGGTGCGGATGATCACCCACGCCACGGCGCTCGGCATGCGGATTGGGCTCGAACTGCATGGGTGCGGTGTAGTGCAGCAGCAGAAACGGGGTGTGCAACTCCGTGTCTTTGCGGTAGTTGAACATGTCGTACACCCGAAAGCCGTCGCCAATCCAGTTGCTGCGGGGCTGTTCGAGCACTGACAGAACGGATTTGAGCGGCGTGTTGGCAGAGTTTGTCATGAGGTGTATTCCTTGAAGGTCTTCGAAAAGACGTGCAGCTTATTTGCCGCCTTTTTTGAACTCGGTAAAGACGTTGTTCATGGCGTTGCGCGCGTCGTTGGTGAAGCTTTCGGGCGAGACCATTTTGGCCATGTCTTCATCGCTCAGGAAGGTGGATTTGTCGGCCACCATTTCAGGCTTGATGAATTCTTTGGCGGCCTTGTTGGCCACGGGGTAGGCGATTTCGTTGGTGAGCGAAGCCGACACCTGGGGTTGCAGGAAGAAGTTGATGAACTTCTGTGCGTTGCCTGGGTGTTTGGCGTCTTTGGGAATAGCCAAATTGTCGAAGAACAGGATGGCGCCGGTGGCAGGCACCAAGGCTTCGATCTGGATGTCGGACTGGTTCTCGACGGCGCGGTTACGGGCGATGTTGATGTCGCCGGCCCAGCCGATGGCGGCGCAGGCCTTGCCGCTGGAGAGGTCGTCGATCATGGTGCTGGAGAAGATACGCACGTCGGGGCGCACTTTGGCCAGCATGTCGCCAGCGGCTTTGTAGTCTGCCGCATCGGTGGAGTAGGGCGGCTTGCCGATGTAGCGCAGCGCCGAGGGCAGAATTTCGGAAGGCGCATCCAGATAGGCAATGCCACAGGATTTGAGCTTGCTGGTGTAGGTGGGATTGAACACCAGATCCCAGGCGTTTTCTGGCATGGGCGTGCCAGCCAGCGCTTTTTCAACTGCCTGTTTGTTGATGGCGACGGTCACGTAGCTCCAGCCCCAAGGCACAAGGTAATTATTGCCGGGATCGACCTTGTCCAGCTTGGACATGATGGTGGGATCCAGATTGGCGAGGTTGGGGATTTGTTCTTTGTCCAGCTTGCGCAGCAGGCCCGCTTCGATTTGCGTTTTGGCAAACACCGAGCCGGGCACCACCAGGTCGTAACCCGAATTGCCCGCTACCAGTTTGGCGTTGAGCATTTCGTTGTTTTCGAATGTTTGGTAATTGACCTTGATGCCGGTTTCTTTCTCGAAATCGGCCAACAGGTTTTCGGGCATGTAGTCAGGCCAGTTGTACAGATTGAGTACCTTGGGTTCTCCGCCGGCATCGCCAGCTGCGCTGGTTGCCTGTGGGGCGCTGCCGCCTTGTTTGCCGCATGCCGCCAACAGCAGCGCGCTTGCTGCCACAGCCAAAAGATGTTTTGTGTTCATTGCCACACCCCACACATGAAAAGAAGAGGACAAACAACGGACAACCAAGGCCCGCGTGCGAAATTGCGCGGCGGCCATCCGCGCGCAGCGCATTGTAAAGGCAAGGGGGCGGCTTGGGGCAAGCGCGAAACAGATACGCAACAGTTCATGCGCGGAGCCGTGAGCACACCCGTGGTTTTACGTCATGCGCCAGAGCACGAACAGGCACCGATTTGCAGTGATTAAAAACCATGCAGCAGGCGCTGCAACAAAACAAAGGCGGCCATGCCCGCGATAAAGCCAATGGCGCCATACAGCAGGCGTTGCAGCAACACATTGGTTTGGCGCTGCTCGGCAATCAGCTGTTGCAGATCGTGCTGCTGGGCTTTGACCTGCGTACCTTGCTCCAGATAGTCGTGCAGCAGCACGGGCAATTGCGGCAGGATTTTGAACAGGCGCGGCGATTGTTTCTGCCATTCGCTGATCAGGCGGCGGGGGCCGACCTGCTCCAGCATCCATTTTTTCACGAAGGGGCGGGCGGTGGACCACAGATCCATATTCGGATCCAACTCGCGCCCCAGCCCTTCGACATTGAGCAGGGTTTTTTGCAGCAGCACCAGTTGCGGCTGGATTTCGACGTTGAAGCGGCGCGAGGTCTGGAACAGCCGCATCAGCACCAAACCCAGCGAAATTTCGCGCAAAGGGCGCTCGAAATACGGCTCGCACACGGTGCGCACAGCGGCCTCCAGCTCTTCCACACGGGCGTCTGCGGGCACCCAGCCCGATTCGAGGTGCAGCTCGGCGATGCGGCGGTAGTCGCGCCGGAAAAAGGCCATGAAGTTCTGCACCAGATACTCTTTGTCAAAATCGGTGAGTGAGCCGACAATGCCAAAGTCGAGCAAGATGAGGCGGCCCAAGGTGGCGGGGTCGGTGCTGACCTGGATATTGCCTGGGTGCATGTCGGCATGGAAAAAGCCGTCGCGAAACACCTGGGTAAAAAACACCTTCACGCCATTGGCGGCCAGCACGCGGGTATCTACCCCCAGCGCTTGCAGGCGCTCTATCTGATTAATAGGCACGCCTTGCATGCGCTCCATCACGATCACGTCTTGAGCGCAAAAATCCCAATACATTTCAGGAATCAGTACCAGCGGGTTGTTGGCTGCGTTGCGGCGCAGTTGGGTGGCATTGCCCGCTTCGCGCATCAGGTCCAGCTCGTCGTGCAGGTATTTGTTGAATTCTTCCACCACCTCGCGGGGTTTGAGGCGGCGCGCGTCAGCTCCGCCCACGCGCTCGATCCAGCCTGCCATCCAGCGCATGAGGCTGGTGTCTTTTTCCATCACCGGCAGCAAATCGGGGCGCAACACTTTGACGGCCACTTCGCGGCGAACGCCCTGGCGATCAATCAGCGCCGCAAAGTGCACCTGCGCGACCGAGGCGCTGGCCACCGGCTCGCGATCGAATTGCACGAACAGACTATCCAGCGGTTTGCCAAAGGCGCGCTCAATGGTGGCAATAGCCACCTCAGCCGGAAAAGGCGGCACGCGGTCTTGCAGCTTGGTCAGCTCGGCGGCGATGTCGGGCGGCAGCAGGTCGCGCCGGGTGGAAAGCACCTGGCCGAACTTGACGAAAAGCGGGCCGAGTTTTTCGAGCGCCATGCGCAGCCGTTGGCCACGGGGCGCATCCAGATTGCGCCCCAGTGTGATCAGGCGGCCAAGGGTACGCAAGCCGGATTGGGGCGCAGAAGACAGCGCCAATTCGTCCAGCCCGTAGCGGAAAAAAATCCAGAAAATATAGATGCCACGCAGCAGCTTCATGCCGGGCTTACTCCGGATGTTGCCCGGCAGCCGGTGCATCGGTCGTCACATCGGTGGGCGTATCCATAGGCATATCGTGCGGCGCAGATGCGGGCGCAAAGGCACTGACAAAACGTTGCAAAGCCGTGCGCACGAGGCGGGTGATGTCTGCTACCTGCCGCGCGGCGTCTGCGCCAATCAGGCGCGCCAGATCGGCTTCGCCGTTCCAGTGCACATGCTCCAGCAGCCAGTTCATGGTGTCGGCAAACGCCGCATCGCCGCTGACATGGACTTGCGGGTGCTGCCCGCTTATGGCTTGGCGTGCCAGTTGCAAGGGGTTGTCTGCTTCGATATGCAGGCTCAGGTTTTCGCGTTGGGCCTCGTCTGCCAGTGCGAACAGGCCGGCGGGTGTGACTTTCAGGCGCACCGCCAGACTGCGCCATTGCGCATGCACGATTTTGTCTTTTTGTTGCAGCAGCCGCTGTTGGGCATGCGGGTGTTGCTGCAATACGTGGTTGATAGCCAGTAGCAAGCGGTTGCGCAGCTCGTGATCGAGCCAGTGCGGCAACCGGGGCGAGCCAAATTTGTCGCCTGCGGCGCCCCATAGATCAGACAGGAATTGAAAGGGATCTGCGGGATTCATGGCAGCCATTGTCTCCGATGGTTGTTTGCTGAACAAGGGACATGTCTGGCGCATGCCCAGACATGGGAGCGGCGTGCCGCCTGTTTGGCCAGCGCTGCCGCTCGCGCCTTATTGCAAAGACTGCACCCCTGCCACCAGCCAGCGCGCAGAGTCTGTGTGGCGCGGTTGAACCATGTCCCACAGCTCACGAAACGGCGTGGGCGCTTGCGTGGGCGATTCGCGCACCATGCCTGAAAACTCCACGCTGGCCATGCGCTGGGTGTCGGTTTGTTCCTGATTCAGCAGGCGGGCTTCCAGCACGATGATTTCGGTGTCTTGCGCGCTGGCGCCTTGGCTTTCGCGCTCCAGCAGGCGCTCACCCAGCAGGTGGGCCATGTCTGGCGTCAGCATGGCGCGCAGGCGGGTAATGTCGGCGTTGTCCCAGGCGCGTTGCATCTCGATGAAGCAGTTGCGTACTTCGGCCAGCAGCGCATCTTCTTCGTGGTGTGCTTGTATGGCGTGCTCGATTTTTTCCGTAAAACCGGCGGGCACGGCTACGGAGTCCCACGGTCTGGCTGCCGAATCGTTGCCGACCTTGCTGGGGTTGTAGCTGGGCGGGGTGACGGCAGCGGTTTCTGTTGTTGTTGCTGTTGTGGGAGCAGATGATTGCACGGGCGGTGTGGATGCCACAGGCGTTGCGGATGAAGACGGAGGTGTTTTGCGCGAGGCAAACAGCCAGATGCCTGCCAGTGCGCCACAGCATGCCAATGCCAATAAAACGATGTGCCAAGTTTCCATGATGGGTTCTTTCAGCATTTGATGCCCACGTGCAGGGCAACGACTCCAGCGGTGAGGTTGTGATAATCCACATGCCCGAATCCGGCCGCGCGCATCATATGGCGCAAAGACTCCTGATCGGGATGCATGCGAATGGATTCGGCCAAGTAGCGGTAGCTGTCGGCATCGCC
>JAGOGU010000062.1 GCA_017996515.1 Allobrachymonas sp. | reverse complement strand
GGCCGGGGCATGTTCATGGTCAACACAGCTTGATTGATTTGGTCGGCCAGAGTGTAGTCGCAGCGGTCGCCTTTGTTGGGGCGTGCATGGCTGCAAAAAGGTGCTGAAAGCCCTTTTTTGCATGCCAGACAAGAATCACAATCAATACCGAAGCGGGGTATTGCCTGCGGCGAGATTGTTGCCGTTGGGGCGCGTGATGAAGGGCGATTTTTGTGGTGTTATCGGCGCTTACCTTGCACATGGTAGCCTAGTGGCGAGCCGCCAAAGGGGCATCGGCTGTCTTATCTAATTGATAAAGCAACGCCATAGTTCAATGGATAGATAGCGCATGAAAAATGCCCGCCTATTATGCAGACGGGCATGGACAGGAAGCTCGGGCAGTTGCGGGCGGCGCTCAGATGCTGAAGCTGGATCCGCAGCCGCAGGTCGTGCTGGCATTGGGGTTGCGGATGACGAACTGCGAGCCTTGCAGGTCTTCTTTGTAGTCGATTTCTGCGCCCACCAGATACTGGTAGCTCATGGCGTCGATCAGCAGGGTCACGCCGTTTTTTTCCATGGCGGTGTCGTCGTCATTGGCAATTTCATCGAAGGTAAAACCGTACTGAAAGCCCGAGCAACCGCCGCCTTGCACAAATACGCGCAATTTCAGGTCGGGGTTGCCTTCTTCCGCGATCAGGTCGGCCACTTTGGCGGCGGCGCTGTCTGTAAAGAGGATGGGGGTGTCCTCTGCGGCATCAAGGGCGGGGGCGGTGGTTTCTGTCACCGTGGAGTCTGCATGCATGGCTGGAATCGAAAAATAAATCTGATTGACTGAATACTACAGCAAAGTAGTGGGTTATTGGAAAGATGAGGCCATTCCCTGCATTTGCAAGGGGTTTGTGGCCAGTCGGCAGAGGACTGGGGCAAAGGCTATGCAGGTAAAAACAGCGCTTGCAAATCGCTCAAAAAATCAAAGCCCTGCTCGGTGGGGTGCACATGGTGCAGGGTGCGTTCAATCCAGCCTTTGGCTTCGGCCTGCTGCAAGGTGGCTTCGATGCTGGTGGTGTTCAGCCCCGTGCGTGCCGTGAAATCGGCCAATGCAAAGCCGTGGCGCAAGCGCAGGGCGCCCAGCATGTATTCAAACGCCAGGTTGGCGTGGGGCACTTCGTGCTCTTGCGCCAGCGCCTGCCCGGCCAAAGCGCCTTGCATGTAGCGTTGCGGGTCGCGCAGGCGTACCTGGCGCATGATGCGATGGGCAAAGCTCAGCTTGCTGTGCGCGCCCGCACCAATGCCCAGATAGTCGCCAAACTCCCAGTAATTGCGGTTGTGTACGCAGGCATGGCTGGGGCGGGCATAGGCCGACACTTCGTAACGTTGCAGCCCGGCTTGCGCGGTGGCTTCGGTGATGGCATCCAGCATGGCGTAGGCCGTGTCGTCATCAGGCAGATGGGGCGGCGGCTGTTTGGCAAAAACCGTGTTGGGTTCGATGGTGAGGTGGTAAATGCTCAGATGCGGCGGCGCAAAAGCCAGCGCCTGCGCCAGATCGTCTTGCAAGGCGTGCAGCGTTTGGCCGGGAAGGGCGTACATCAGATCCAGATTGAAGGTCGGAAAGTGGCGGGCAGCTTCTTCCAGCGCGGCGCGGGCTTGCGCGGCGGTGTGCACGCGGCCAATGGCGTGCAGCGCCTCGTCGTTGAAGCTTTGTACGCCAACGGATAGGCGCGTGACGCCCGCTTGGGCAAAGGCGGCAAAACGTGCGCGCTCAAACGTGCCGGGGTTGGCTTCCAGCGTGATTTCGCAGCCGGGCAACAGGGGCAGGCGGGCACGCAGTGCGGCCACCAGCTCGGCAATGGCATCCGGGCTGAACAGGCTGGGCGTGCCACCGCCCATGAACACGCTGTAAATGGGGCGGCCCCAAATCAGGGGCAGGGCGGCTTCCAGGTCTGCCAGCAAGGCCTGCAGATACTCTTTTTCGGGCAAGGGCAGGCGTTGGTCGGCGCGCTGCAACCCGTGTGAATTGAAGTCGCAGTACGGACATTTTTGCAGGCACCATGGCAAATGGATGTACAACGCCAGCGGTGGCAGGGTGTGCAGTTGCAGCAGCCCCGGGCGCATGTAGTGGGTAATGGCCGCCGGTGGCTGCCTCACGGCCTGAATGGCAAGCGGCTGCTTCATGCGTCAGAGGGCGTTTGTGGGCGTTTGGTTGGCCAGCCAGTGGCTGCGCAGCAAGGCCACCAGCGCACGGGCGGACTGGCCGCGGTGGCTGCGGCGGTTTTTTTCGTCTGCATCCAGCTCGGCAAAGGTTTTGCCGATTTCGGGCAGATACAGCACGGGGTCAAAGCCAAAGCCGCCACTGCCTTGCGGTGCGCGGGTGATTTCGCCGGTGGCGCGGCCAACGGCCACCAGCGGCTCGGGGTCGTCGGGGCTGCGCACGGCCACCAAAGTGCTCACCAGCGCGGCGCGACGGTTGTCCACATGCTGCATTTGCTCCAGCAGCGCCTTGACGTTGTTGGCATCATTCTTTTCGTAGCCAAACCAGGTGGCGTAATAGGCCGTTTGCACGCCGGGCTTGCCGCCAAAAGCGTCCACACACAGCCCGGCATCATCGGCAATGGCGGGCAGGCCCGACTGGGCGCTGGCGTGGCGCGCCTTGGCCAAGGCGTTTTCCAGAAAAGTGTGAAAAGGCTCTTGTGCCTCGGCAATGCCCAGCGCAGATTGGGGAATCAGCTCCACCCCCAAGTCTGCGAGCAGGGCTTGCAGTTCGGTCAGTTTGCCGCGGTTGTTGCTGGCAAGAACGATTTTCATGGCGTTGGCGCTGCGGATGGTTGTGCCAAGGCGGCCAGTTGCAGCCGCTGCAGCTCGGCAATGCCTTGTTCGGCCAGTTGCAGCATGGCATCCAGTTGCTGGCGGGTGTAGGGGGCGTCTTCGGCAGTGCCTTGCACTTCGATAAAGCGCAATTCGCCGTTTGCGCTGCCTGCCATCACCACATTCATGTCGGTGGAGCAGTTGGAATCTTCGGCATATTCCAGATCCAGCAACACCTGATCGTGCACGATGCCCACCGAAATGGCAGCTACCGCTTCGCGAATGGGGTTGTGCGTGATTGTGCCGGCTTGCAGCAGTTGGGCCACGGCATCTTGTGCGGCCACATAAGCGCCCGTAATGGCTGCGGTGCGCGTGCCGCCATCGGCTTGCAGCACATCGCAGTCGAGCGTGATGGTGCGCTCGCCCAAAGCCTGCAAATCAAACACGGCGCGCAGCGAGCGGCCGATCAGGCGCTGAATCTCTTGCGTGCGGCCAGATTGCTTGCCCTTGGCGGCCTCCCGGTCACTGCGGGTGTGGGTGGAGCGCGGCAGCATGCCGTATTCTGCCGTGACCCAGCCCGCGCCGCTGCCTTTGCGGAAAGGGGGTACTTTTTCTTCCACCGAGGCGGTGCACAGCACGCGGGTGTTGCCGCATTCGATCAGTACCGAGCCTTCGGCATAGCGGGTGTAGTGGCGGGTGATGTGAATGGGGCGCAGCTGGTGGGGCTGGCGACCAGCGGAGCGAACAAAAGGGGTATCCATCATGGGGTTTGTTGAAAGGGTTGGAAGAAATACGTTCGGCTTGTGGAGCCATGCGGCCTGCGTTTCGGGCGGTTGCCCAGCAAGCCCAACCCGTTACTGTAATGGATGGCCGAAGGGTGGATGCATGCCCGGTCACATACGAACAATCCAATGCCGAAGGGCTGATTGCTTGTTGGATTGAATCTGAAACCAAACCACCACGAAAAAACGGCATGTGCGCTAGGCGACATGCCGTGAGGGGATGGCCCTGTTGACCGACAGCCCTGCGCCAAGCGGCGCGAGGGCGTGTGGGTTGTGGCTTATTTCTGCGCGATCAGATCGCGGATGGCCAGCAGGCTGGCTGGATCGTCGATGGTGCTGAGGTCGCCCGGGTCGCGGCCTTCGGCCACGGCTTGCAGCGTGCGGCGCAGCAGCTTGCCACTGCGTGTTTTGGGCATGGCGTTGACCACATACACGCGCGCCGGGCGGGCCACCGCGCCCAAGGTGCTGTCCACCTGGCGCAGAATTTCTTTTTCGAACGCTGCCGTCGCCTCGGCGGATTCCAGCGGTTTTTTCGCGGTGACGAAGGCCAGCGCAATCTGCCCTTTCACATCGTCGGCGATGCCGACCACGCCCGCTTCGGCCACGTTGGGGTGTGCCGAGATGCTTTCTTCAATCTCGCGGGTGCCCAAGCGGTGGCCGGCCACGTTGATCACGTCGTCGGTACGGCCGAGGATGAAGTAGTAGCCGTCGGCATCGCGCTTGGCCCAGTCGGATGTGCTGTAGAACCAGCGCTCTTTGCCTTTTTCGTCCTTCACCTTGGTCCAGTAGGTGTTGACGAAGCGTTTGTCGTCACCCCATACGGTTTGCAGGCAGCCGGGGGGCAGCGGCCCTTCGATCATCAGCACGCCTTTTTCGTCGGGCTGGGTGATGGTGTTGCCGTTGTTGTCGTTGATGAGGCAGACGTTGTAGCCGTACATGCCCACACCGGGGCTGCCAAAGCGCGGCGCCATGGGGGTGACGCCTTCTATGCCATTGGCGACGCTCAGAATCGGCCAGCCGGTTTCGGTTTGCCAGTAGTTGTCAACGATCGGTTTGCCGTCCAGCCCTTCAGAGATCCATTTGGCGGTCGGCTCGTCCAGCGGTTCGCCCGCCAGGAAGAGCGTGCGCAGGCTGGACAGGTCGTGTTTCTTGAGGTGTTCGGGGTCTTGTTTTTTGAGCACGCGAATCGCCGTGGGCGCGCTGAACATGACCGAGACTTTGTACTTGTCCACCAGGCGCCACCAGATGCCGCCATCGGGCTGATGGTCGAAGCCTTGCGTGGGCAGGCCTTCGTACATGATGGTAGCCATGCCGCCGATCAGCGGGCCGTAGATGATGTAGCTGTGGCCCACGACCCAACCGATGTCGGATGTGGAGAAGAAGGTTTCACCCGGTTGGCCGCCGTAGATGTACGGAATGCTGGTGGCCAGCGCCACGCAGTAGCCGCCGGTGTCGCGCTGCACGCCTTTGGGCTTGCCGGTGGTGCCGCTGGTGTACAGGGTGTAGCTGGGGGTGGTGGCTTCCAGCCATTCGCAGGGCACTTGGGCATCCATGTGCTTGGCGCGCAGGTCGGCCCACAGATGGTCGCGCCCTTCCACCAGGTTCATGGGCGTCAGGCCGCGATCAACCAGCAAAACGGATTCGGGTTTGTGTTTGGAAAGTTTGATGGCCTCGTCCAGCAAGGGCTTGTAGGGAATGGCCTTGCCGCCGCGTGAGCCGCCGTCGGCGCTGACAACGACTTTGGGCTGCGCATCTTCAATCCGCGTGGCAAGCGCGCCCGAGGCAAAGCCGCCAAACACCACCGAGTGGATGGCGCCGATGCGCGTACAGGCCAGCATGGCAAAGCAGGCCTCGGCAATCATGGGCATGTAAATCAGTACCCGGTCGCCTTTTTGCACGCCCAGGCTCTTGAGCGAGGCGGCCATGCGCTCGACTTCGCGCTGCAACTCGGCAAAGGAATAGGTTTTTTCGGTATTGGTTTCGGTGGAGATGGCAATCAGCGCGGCATCATTGGGGCGCTTGGCCGCATGGCGATCGACTGCGTTGTGGCAGATATTGGTCGTGCCGCCCACAAACCATTTGACGAATGGCGGGTTGCTGTAATCGCAGATGGTTTGTGGAGGTGTTTTCCACTCGATCCGCTTGGCTTGTTCACCCCAGAAGGCTTCTGCCTCTGTCAGTGTTTTGTGATGAAACTCTGCATAGTTTGGCATGGATGCGTCTCCTTGAAAACATAGACAAAACGTAGACTCATTATCGTGTTTGGCTGTGCCGAAAAAGACCCAATCGTATGGGGATTTACCCTTGCTTGCGGTAGGTCTTTTGCTTTTGTGGCCTGCGACCACCTGCATGCATGTGCAGGCGGGTACCTTTTGACAGCACTATACGGATCATCATGCCATATCTTCGTCTTAATAAAGGCGATGCGAATAGGCAAGACCGGCACATGAACACGCAAGTGCGTTGTGGAATAGTGCGTGCAGGTATCGAACAGGGGGGCCATGTCTGGGACAATGCGCCTATCGCATTTATCTGTTCATCCTGAGGATGTTTGCCCGCTTGGGCAGGCAGGCCGGGTTTTTATTGCACACGATTCATGGCATTTCTACAGATCTCAGAACCTGGCGTCAGCCCGGATCCGCACCAGCGCCGTATTGGCATCGGCATCGACTTGGGTACCACGCATTCTTTGGTGGCCACCATGCGCGACAGCCTGCCGCAATGCCTGCCCGATGCGCAGGGGCGCGTCATTCTGCCTTCGGCGGTGCACTATGCAGAAACTAGCGCATTGGCCGATGGCGGCACGCAAGGCGCGATCCTGACGGGGTACGAGGCCTTGCAACGCCAGGCCGTGGACCCGGCTAACACCATCGTATCCGTCAAGCGTCTGATGGGGCGCAGCCTGCACGATATTGAATCGATACAAGGGCAATGGCTGCCTTATGCATTGGTGGCCGACCATGCCAGTCAGGGCATGGTGCGCGTGCGCACGCGGGCGGGCGACAAATCGCCGGTTGAAATCAGCGCCAGCCTGCTTGCCGCCTTGCGCCAACGCGCTGAAGCCAGTTTGGGCGCTGCGGTAGAAGGCGCGGTGATTACCGTGCCTGCCTACTTCGACGATGCCCAACGCCAGGCCACCAAAGATGCCGCGCAACTGGCGGGCTTGCCCGTGCTGCGGCTCATCAACGAGCCCACGGCAGCCGCCTTGGCTTACGGGTTGGACAAGGCCAGCGAAGGCTTGTACGCCGTATTCGACTTGGGCGGCGGCACCTTCGATATTTCCGTGCTGCGCATGGAAAAAGGCGTGTTCGAGGTACTGGCCACAGGCGGCGACTCGGCACTGGGGGGCGATGATTACGACCGCGCGCTGGCCGACTGGGTGCAGCAGCACAGCGGCTTGCAAGCTGCCAACGCCGAAGACCGCACGGCCTGGCTGATGGCGGCACGTGCCTGCAAGCACGCGCTAACGGCTGAAGACAGCGCCGTGTTTTCCGCCCCTGCGGGGGAACAGGTGGTGCAGCCAATCATTCGCCGCAGCGATTTTGCCCAAGCCACCCACAGCCTGACCCAACGTTGCCTGCAAGCCGTGCGTGCCACGCTGAACGATGCCCAATTGCCTGTGGCCGATGTGCAAGGCGTGGTCATGGTAGGCGGCTCGTCGCGCATGCCTGTGGTGCAAGAAGCCATCGCGGCATTTTTTGGCAAGCCGTTGCTGTGCGACCTCAACCCCGACGAAGTGGTGGCGCTGGGTGCGGCCATTCAGGCCGATCAGCTGCTGGGCAATGCCGGCGCACACGATGTGCTGCTGCTAGATGTGATTCCGCTGTCTTTGGGCATTGAAACCATGGGCGGGCTGGTGGAGCGCATCATCCCGCGCAACCAAACCATCCCGGTAGCCATGGCGCAAGAGTTCACCACGTACCAAGACGGCCAAACCGCCATGAGCCTGCATGTGGTGCAGGGTGAGCGCGATTTGGTGCAAGACTGCCGCAGCCTGGCGCGCTTTACCTTGCGGGGTATTCCGCCGATGGCGGCGGGCGCGGCGCGTATTCGTGTCACCTTCACAGTCGATGCCGATGGCTTACTGCAAGTGCATGCGACCGAACAAACCAGCGGCGTGCAGGCGCATATCGAAGTC
>JAGOGU010000061.1 GCA_017996515.1 Allobrachymonas sp. | reverse complement strand
CGCCAGGCGCTGGCGCTTCTTGAGCAAGCCCAGGCACTGACGGGGCGCTGTGAGCTAATCATTCCGAACGATCATGCGCACTGGCGGCCGATGAGTGAGAACACGGTGAACGCCGCGCTTCGCCGGATGGGTTACGACACCAAGGCGGACGTGTGCGGCCATGGATTCCGCGCAATGGCTTGCTCTGCGCTCATGGAGTCGGGGCTATGGAGCCGTGACGCGGTTGAACGGCAGATGAGCCACCAGGAACGAAACGGCGTGCGCGCCGCCTACATCCATAAGGCCGAGCACCTGGAAGAGCGCCGCCTTATGGTGCAGTGGTGGGCGGACTACCTCGACGCCTGCCGTTCCGCCTTCGTTACCCCCTACGATTTCGGCAATCAATAGCCCGCCCAAGCCCCGCCAGCCCTCCCGAAGACTCTGGTTTTCTCCTCCTTTGCGTGCCACCTTGGCCAGCCCGCTCTGCCGGGCATTTTTACCCCGTCTGAAAACCCGCCTAGGTGCAGGGTTTTGCAGGTAAATACCCCGCGAATAATCCAGCCCCAGCCCATGCCCGGCGCTGGCTGCCTGCCCGTGCAGGGGGTGCAGAAAAAACACCCTACGAAGGCCGGAGGCGTGGTGGGGGGACGAGGGCGCGCGCCCGGTTCAAAATCCGCCCGCCGCCGGGCCTCTCTGGGCGCCTGCTGCGAGTTCTCCGAAAATCCGACCGTGGCATAGGCCAAAAGAAAAACGCTCACAGTGGCTTCCTGGGGCTTCTGTGGGCCTTCAGCACTTCGCTGAAATTGGATGCCACAAACCAGCAGTGCAAACCGCTGGACATATTCGACCAGGACGCGCAACAACTCAGACCATCCACGGGCAAATTTGCGGTAGTTCTCACAGGTGAAAACCGACCGCTTGCGGGCACCAATTCGTCACCCTCGCAAGCACACCCAAAACACACCGAAACCACGGAACAAATAATCCGTCAAGAAAAACAGTACACCCCCCCCTATTTACGTCGTCTGATTCAGAATCTCAAGGGAACAAAAGGCGAAGGGAGGAACCGCTCTAGGACGGGGCTTTCAGGCAGGTCATTTGTGACCACCCTTTTTTTGAAGGTCACAAAACGGCCTTTTTTGTCTATTTATTGATCAAAAACGGCCTTTTTTGGCGTTTTCCGCCTAGTTGGCCTGAATATTGCTGATGCTGATTTTTTATCCAGTAGTGGAAAAATCGGGCATTTTTCACCCTCGGGCCGGTCGGCTCGGCCTGGAACCTCGGCGGGAAAATCAGCCCGTTTTCGGGCGCAAATTGGCCGGTACTTCCGCACCAGGTCGCGCAGTTTGCAGCGGGTGATATGCTCAAGGCTCACCCTCTGCCGATACGCGTCTATGTCATTCCTGATCGTCACCCTATTTGCCGTGGCCGTGGTCGTGTCCCTTGGCTGGGTAATCCTCCTGGCCTACCTGGCCGGCGGTGCCTCTCGGCTGCTGATTAAGGCCATGCACACCCGCCCGGACGAATAACCGCCCGTGCCGCGCATGCCCAGGGCAAAGCAAAAAGCCCGCAGCATCGGACGATGGCGGGCTTAAGGTCAGGTCATTGGATGGCGTCCCCACGCACCCCAAAAGCCCAGGGCGGGCCTGCACAGTTCGGCCCATTGCGGGCCGTGCAGTGCTTACACCGGCTGGATATTCTCAACCAGGGCGGCCAGCCCGAAGTCCTCGATCACGAACGCCTCCGCCAAGGTCTGGTAATCGCATACCTGGCTGGCCTCCGGCTCCTGCTTGATGAAGCGCCGCATGTTGCCCGCTTGGTAGTAGATCGACAGGTTTTCCAGGGTTGTCACCAGCAGTGCCCCGATCGGGAGGAATGGCGCCTCATGGTAGGCCAGGCCGGCAATTTTTCCCGTCGCCAAGATGCGGTTGATGGCGGGATCAGCGGCATCGGCTACAAGCTGGGTCTGAATCAGGTCACGGTTAAGCAATACCACCAGGTCGCGGCGCTGGCGGTGCTCCTCGCTCAGCATCTGCACAGCAGCAAATACCAGCGCGTCCAGGCCGGCAAAGTTGCCGCCCGCGCCAATCGTCACCACACCACTGCCGGCGGTGCCTTCCGCCTTCACTTGCCCCGGTGCCTTACTGCGGATTTTCTCCAGCCAGCCAATGTTCACGTCCTAAAGGCGCGGGTATGTGTCGCGGTCGCTTTCCGGGGCGGCGTGGGTGCCGTTGAAGCCAATCATCAGGCGGTCAAACCCGCGTTTTTTCGCCAGGGCCGCGTCCAGCGTGGCGCCGAAGTCCGGCAGATGTGCCCAGGCATCCAGCAGGGAGAACGGCAGCGCGGTGTCGTACTCGGTGCGCTCGCATTCAAACGCCGTGCGTTCATCGACGATACCCGCCGCGCGGGGCGTGCGTGCACGTACCCTGGTGTCGGTGCGAGCCGCAATGCTGCCCAAGGCAGACACGCCGCCGACGGCATGCCCCTGCGTATCACGCACCGGGAAGAAGTTGATCTTGGCCAGCAAGGGGTCTGCGGTACGAATTGTGGCAATGGCGTCAAACTCGGCGGCGCCTTCAATCGGGAAGGTGACGGTGGCGTCATCCGTGCCGCTGGCCTTGGCGATTTGCTCCAGGTACACGCTGAAGCGTTTGGCGGTGTCGTTGTGCATAGTGGAACTCCAGTTATTGGCCGGCGGCCAGTTGGCGGGCGTCATGTAGGCTCAGGGTTTGCCCCTTGCTCAGCTCAAACGCCTTGAGCTGTAAGGAACTCAGGCCGGCAGGCATTTCGCCGACAATGCGTGCCGGCAGGCAGATACGCACGGCAGCGCCTGGGCTGGCTTCAGGGGTCGCCGCCACGCTCTCCAGCAGGCGGCCAAGCTCAAGCCCGCTGATCCCGTCGCGCACGTCCGCCATGCCCTCGTCCTCGGCCAGTTTCAGCAGGGCGCGCAGCTCGCCAATCAATGCGGACAGCCCCTCCGTTTTCAGCAGATTGGCCACACGCTCACGAATGCCTTGGGTCGTCACGGCACTGCACGCCGGGGCCGCTGCGGCTCGTGCGCTGGCCATCTGCTTGATAAGCAGAAAACGCAGCTCCCCGCGCATCTGTGCCGTGCGCCGGTACTTCTCGGCGTCCATGCGCTGCTTGGCGGCGTGCTCAAAGGCGGCGTTAATCTTGCGCTGGTCAGCCTCGCGCGCCATTGCCAGCTCCTTGCCCGCCTGCTCCGCCTGGTCGGCCTCGGCATCGAGTGCCGCCGCTACCTGCTCCAGCCGGCGGGTTTCCTGCTCGCATTCGCTGAATGTCCGCTGTGCGCTCTGGTAGGCCTCGCGCAGCTCCAGGGCGGTGCTGGTCATCTGCTGAAGCTCGGGCGATGGGGTAAAGCTCTCGGGGGTTCCGATCATGGGTGCAGTCCTTTTGGGGTGGGGATGGTGGTTCACTGGCTGGCCTCGGCGGCGTCCAGCTTCTCGGGGTCAATCACATAAAACCGCGCCGTACCGCCGCCGGGGACGCGATAGCGTTTTGTCCTGCGGTTCTGGCCGGACTCGGTATCGACTTTGGCCAGGGCATCCGCACCGACCAGGGCGCGCACGATCCGCTCTGCGCTGAATCCCGCGCCGGCCTCTTCCAGCGATGGCCGGTTCAGCAGAAACAGCCGGTGCTCCTTGCCGAAGCCTTCCGTCTCGAAGTAGCCCGCGCGGTCGCGCACGGTCACGCACGGGTGTTCCGCGCGAATGTCAGAGAAACGGCTGTCACAGTGCATGGCGATAAAGTCCGCGACGCCGCGCAGAATCTGCCGATCCTCGGCGTTGCCGTCGCCCATGCGGCCCAGCCATTCACCGAACAACCGCCGGCAGGCATCCGCCGCGCTGCCGCCTGGCCAGCCCAGCAGCCCCCAGCCAATGGCCAGCTCGCCCGCCAGGGCCAGCACCGCGAAACGGTCGGCCACGCGCCCGGCCTGCGAGTTTTCCGCCGTGAAGGAAGCGCGCATGGCGGCGAAGGCTTCCGCCAGGCTGGCGGCCTTGGGCTGAATCAACAGCTGTTCCACAAACGCCGGGCCAAGGTGCCCGTAGTGGCGCGCCACGGCATCACTTAGCCGGCGGTGGAACTCCTGGCCGCTCAGCCCGTGCACGTCATCGAATGCCCGGTGGGGCCGGTTGCCGGCGTCCACGTCCGCAAGACGCAGCTCGGCGCCTGCGTGGGCCGGGTTGCCGCCGATAGCCGCATGCTCAGACAGCGAACGCTCACCGCTGGATAGCACCAGGACGCGCCAAGCCAGCTTGGCCCGCGCTTCCCGCTCGCGGGTCATCGTCCCTTTGCCCTGGCCATTGGCGATGGCGTAAGCCATCTCTTGCACGCGCTTGGGGTCGGCGCGCTTGATCTCGTCCAGAATCAGCACCGTGTCATTGCGTGAGGCCGCCTCGATCTCGACACCGCCGCGCGTCTGATCCCAGCTCGCCGCGAAGGTGGCCGGGTTGCCCCACACTGAAGCCGCCACCAACTGCGCCAGGGATTTACCGCTGGAGGAATCGCCAACCAGGTGCAGGCCACCGCCATGCACGCCCGTGCGCCCCAGCAGCGGCCCGGCCAGCGCGCAGCACACGGCGGCAATCAGTACCGGGTTGCCCAGGCAGTAGGCGCCGATATCGGCACCCCAGCCGGCAAGCTCGCCCTTGCTGGTAAAGGGGTTCACCGCCCGGCCTGAATCCTGGTAACGCACCTCGCCGCTACCGATCACCCGGCCAGGCAGCACAAATACACCGGACTCATGCCAGCCCGGACGGGTAGTGGTCGCAATCACCCGCTCTGGCAGTTGCTCGCTCAGGTAGTGCGGCACATGCCGGCGCTGCTGGTAGTCAATCAGCAGGCCATTGCGCAGCAGCGCCTTGAGCACGTCATCCCCCTTGCCGGCCAGCGACTCCAGCGGCATAACCAGTTCGACCACGCGGCCCCGGTGCTCAAAGCTCAACAGCCGGCCAATGCCGCCGTCCTCGCTGTTCACGGTTTCCGCCAGGATGTGCAGCGGCGCGCAGATCCAGCAGTCAAAGGGCAGCGCCTTGCCGTCGTTGTTGTGCTTCACGCCATGCAACCAGGTTCCGGCGCGATAAGTCTTGCCGTCGAAGGCGGTCGGCTTGGCATACACGGCAAAGCGTGGGCGCTCAGGTACGGGGGCTTGCGCCTCACCCACCAGCGCCAGGGGGGCCGCATTCGGCTTGCTTGGCTGGCTCATCGCTCACCCTCCGCGCGGTACTTACCGGCACGCCACAGGTGCAGGTCGTTGAAGTCGCTCAGCGATTCCGGCGCGCCCGGCGGCCACTCGGGGAACACCACCAGCGCGCCGACTTCCAGCCCTGCGCGGTTGGCATAGCTGCGGCCTGGGTTGCCGAGCGTCTGGCGGTCATCATCGCCAGCAATCACCAGGTTGATTAGCTCGCCAAAGCGGGCGCGCAGTGCCTGCGCCACCGGCAGCAAATTGCCCGCCGTCAACGCGCAGGCAATGGCCGCGCCCGTGTGCTCATGCAAGGTGGCGCCCGTGGCCCAGCCTTCGCAGACGTAAACGGTCTGGCGCTCTTTCGGCACGCCGATAGGCGAATAGCAGCCCTTCAGGCGGCCCCCATTCAAAAACCGCTTTTGCCCATCCGGCAGGATGGTTTGCAGGTTGACCAGGGCACCGTCCAGGCACATCGGCACCAACAAACGCCCGCCGGGCAACTGCCGCAAGTGATAGGGGGCCAGCCCCTTGCCCGCAAGGTGGGGGTGCTCCCTGCTGGCACGGCGCGCCGCCTTCCAATACTGCGCCGCCTGCGCCGCTGCTGCGGCCTGCTTGGCCTCATGCGCGGCCTTGGCTTTTGCGCGGGCCTCCTGCTGTGCCAGCTCTGCCGCGCGGGTGCGCGCCAGTTGCTCCGGGGTGGGAGGCGCAGGGTCAAACAGCCCCAGGCACAGGCGCTGGTCTATCTCCCGCGCCGCCTCGATCTGGCGGCAGCCCAGCAGGTAGGCCAGCAGCGACACCAGGTCGCCGCCGTGGGCGCTGGAGTCTGCGAAGTCGTGCCACAGGCCCGTGTCCAGGTTGACGCCGAACGAACCCGCCGCCCGGTCGCCCCTCACCCCGTTACGCGACACCCATTCACTACCAACGCGCCGGCCATCCGGCAGCCATTCGGACAGCAGCAAGGCAGCAGACGGCAAGGCCAGGGCTGCGGCCTGCTGGATAAGCTCAACCGCTGGGCGCTCATTCATCATGGCTGCCCCCTTGCTCGCGCTCGGTGGTCAGCAGCAGCCCGGCCAGGATCGACACCGGCACGCCGTCCAGGGTGGCAATGCCCTTGGCCTGCGCGTAGGCCACAGCCTCGCGCAGCTCGGCCAGTTCGGCGGGGTCTTCGTTCAGGTGCTCCAGGGCGGCCAGTGCGTTTTCCAGGGCAGCACGGGGGGCGCCGCTCACGGCATCAGAGGCCACCAGGTCGCCCATCAGTTGCGCCAGGGCGCGGATGATCTCAGGCATGGTTCACCTCTGCGCGCAGGCTCTCGTAACAGGATTCAGCAAGGCCGCCGGCCAGTTGGACCAGCACATGGCAGGCATGCCCTAGCTGGTCTTTTGAGCCGGGCACTTCGCATTGCAGCGCGGCCAGCTCCTGGGCTACGTCCAGCAGGCTGCACAGCTCGCCAAGGGCGTCCGTCACGGGCACGCCCGCCGGCACGGCAAACAGCGCCGTCTTGCCCGCGTTGCAGGGGTAAAACGAGGTGGCAAAGGTCGTGGCCTTACTCATGGCGCACCCCCTTGGCTTGGCGCTGAAGCTGCTGGATAGCGGCCTGCTGTACGCAGGTGGCATCAGCCAGCAGCAGGCGGGCCGCTACGGCCAGGCTGGCCAGGGCTTCCGGGTCATGCGAGCCGGTGCGGCAATCGCTCAGGGCACCTAACAGATCGAACACCGCGCTAAAGCGTTGGTCTGCGGTGTCCAGCAGGTCGCCGGGCGCGGCGCTGGCGTCTACGAACAACACCGGCACGTTGGCGCCGTGCGAGGCAGGCGGCAGGGCTTTGAACTCACTCATGGCTCACCCCCTCGGCGGCGCTGCGCTGGCTCTCCAGGGCGGCCAGCAGGTGCCGCGCAAGCTCAAAGGCCGCTGCGCTAGACAGCGCAAAGGAGCCAGGCCCGTAGGCCACATACAGGCGGTCGTCGGTGTAGCTGGTCACGGACGATGGGTGGCCGTCCAGGTCGTCACTGGCGTGGTAGGCCGCACAGGGAACATCCAGCGGCTTGACGTTCAAGAGGTTATGCATGGCGCACCCCCTGAATCTTGCAGCCGGCCAGCTCCGGGCGTTGGGCCAGGGCATGCAGGGTGGTGGCAGCGGGATAAGGGCCGCACAGCGCCGGCACACTGCCGGCGGCCAGCACTTCAACCAGGTATTGCCGGGCCTCCAGCTCCAGGCGCTCGGCCTGGCGGGTATGGCTGGCGTAGCGGGCCTGGCGGGTACGGCGGGAGGTGTTGGCGTGCAGGGCCGCCAGGGCCATTGCGCGATGAGCGCGGGCACGGCGGCGAGTTGCGGACGGATTGCGGGTAGGCATGGGTGGTGCTCCTTTTGCTTGGTAGGAGCTGCCACGAATCGCCGTCAAACGATTAAGGGTGGCAGCTGTGCGCGGGTTGACGGACCGGGGCAAAAGGAACCCGGCGCACCCGAAGGTGCCCCGCGCACAGCCGCCATAACACGAAACGGCGGGCACAAAAAAAGCGCCTGCTGTCGGATGGGGGGCGCCTGTGCGCCTTTTGCTGATCGGGCCGTCAAACCCGGCCACGGGATTGACCGTGACGGGCACAGCATAGGCG
>JAGOGU010000060.1 GCA_017996515.1 Allobrachymonas sp. | reverse complement strand
CAACCCACTTTGAGTTTTGTGTTGCCCGCCCTGTTTTTTGCCTTGCTGCTGGAATTGTTGGCACACAGCCGCTGGCTGGTGATTGCCGCAGGCATGCTGGCGACGGCGCTGCTGCTCTGCGTGCTGCCGACCCATTGGGCCATGTTGGGCGGCATGGCAGCGGGTGGTTTGGTCAGCGCCTGGCAGGCGCCAAGAATCAGGGTGCAAGCATGAATCTGCAACAAAGCTATGTGTTTTGGGTGGCGCTGGCCTGTGCAGTGGGTACCTGTATCACCCGCCTGTGGCCCATGTATTGGCACAGCAAAGGCGGGGCAGAAAACCTGTCGCCCGCCTTGCGCCGGGCCTTGGCCGGGCTGGGGCCGGCAGCCATCGGGGCTTTGATAGTGGCCTCGCTGTGGCCGCAAGTGGCGGTGGCGCAGCCGTTGCTGCCGGCCTTGCGCATACTGGCGGCTTTGGCCGCCATTGTGCTGGTACGCAAGCTGACAGGTGGCAGCGCATGGCCTACTTTGGCTGGTGTGCTGGTATTTGGGCTGCTGCAATATCTGGCGGCGCCATAAACACAACAAGGTGAAGGAGAAAGATCGTGATCAAACACATCGTGATGTGGACGCTGAAAAACCCCGCAGACATTCCCAAAATGAAACAATTGCTCGAAAGCTGCCAGGCCGTGGTGCCGGGTATTGCCGCTTTTGAAGTGGGCGTGCGCAGCGAAGGGCTGGAAGCCAATGCCGATGTGGTGCTCTATTCAGCCTTTGCCGACCAAGCTGCGTTGCAGGCCTATCAGCAGCACCCGCACCACGTGGCCGTGGCTGCGCAGGTCGGCCCCCTGTGCCAAACACGCACGGCGATTGACTACGCGGTGTAAGCCAGCTACTGGCAAGTTTGGGCGGCCATACACATCGTGCCCGCACATTTTGTAAGCATGTGTCTGCCATGACAGAGGTGGCCGCCCCGAACAGCCCGTGCGCTGCGGGTATGATTCAACTTTCGTATTCCTACTTTGTATTCGTGCCTTATGCACATTGTGCCGTGGTGGTTCGCAAACGATCTGCCTGGCCTTGTTGTTGAATGCTGAACAGACTGCCGTGCGCCTGACATCCATCAAACTTTCCGGTTTCAAATCATTTGCAGAACCCACCAACCTCACGTTGCCAGGGCAGCGTATTGGCGTGGTCGGCCCCAATGGTTGCGGCAAGTCCAACATCATGGATGCCGTGCGCTGGGTATTGGGCGAAAGCAAAGCCAGCGAGCTGCGTGGCGAGTCCATGCAGGACGTGATTTTTAACGGCACCACCACGCGCAAACCCGCCAGCCGCAGCAGTGTGGAGCTGGTGTTTGACAATGCTGATCACCGCGCGGGCGGCCAGTGGAGCCAGTTTGCCGAAATTTCCGTCAAGCGCGTACTCACGCGCGAGGGTGGCAGCAGCTATTTCATCAACAACCAGCCCGTGCGCCGCCGCGACGTGCAAGACGTGTTTCTGGGCACGGGCTTGGGGCCGCGTGCCTACGCCATCATCGGGCAGGGCACCATCAGCCGCATCATCGAAAGCCGCCCCGAAGAGCTGCGCCTGTTTCTGGAAGAAGCCGCCGGCGTCAGCAAATACAAAGAACGCCGCCGCGAGACCGAAAACCGTCTGGCCGATACCAACGAGAACCTCACGCGGGTGGAAGACATTCTGCGCGAGCTCAACGCCAATCTCGAAAAGCTCGAACAGCAGGCCGAAGTCGCGCAAAAATACCAAACCCTGCAAGACACGGGCTCGCGCCGTCTGCATCAGCTGTGGTACCTCAAACGGGCGGATGCGGCGGCCGATCAGGATCAGGTGCGCGTGGCGGTAGAAAAAGCGCGAGCCGACCTCGAAGGCCGCATGGCCAATGTGCGCCATATCGAAGCCGAGCTGGAGACCATTCGCCAGGCGCATTACGCGGCGGGCGATCAGGTCAATGTGGCGCAAGGCTTGCTGTACGAAATCACTGCCGAAGTGGGCAAACTTGAGGCAGAAATCCGCTTCGTGGTAGAAAACCGCCAGCGCACCGAACAACGCCTGCTGCAACTGACCGAACAAAGCCGCCACTGGCAAGAGCGCCAGCACGAAGCCCAGCAGGAAATCGAAAACCAGGCCGCACAAGATGTGGAATTGGAAGAGCAGGCCGCCATCCTCGAAGCGCAGGTGCAAGAGCAAACCGAGCAATTGCCCGCGTTGGAAGACGCTTTGCGCCACGCGCAGCAACAAGCCAATGAGCAGCGCGGCAGCGTGGCGCAGGTGCAGCAGCAAATTCAGGTGCTGGCGGCCGAGCAGCGCAGCATCGACGAGCAAATGCGCCAACAAAGCCAGCGGCGCGATCGCCTGCTGGCTGACCGCAACGCCTTGGCTGTGCCCGAGGCCACACAGCTGTCGCATCTGCAAACACAGCTGGCGGGCAGTAGCGAGCAACTCGACATTTTGCAGGCGCGCGTGGGCGAACTGCAAGAACAAGTGCCGCAACTGGACGAGCAGCGCAGCCAAGCGCAGCAGGCGCTCAACGACGAAACCCGCAAGCAGGCGGACTTGGCCGCGCGGCTGGAAGCCCTCAAGGCGCTGCAAGAAAAAGTACGTACCGACGGCAAACTCAAGCCGTGGTTGCAAAAGCACGGCCTGTCGGACATGCAGGAGCTGTGGACGCGCCTGCACGTGCAAAATGGCTGGGAAAACGCCCTGGAAGCCGCGCTGCGCGAGCGCATGGCCGCGCTGGAAGTGGGGCGGCTTGAAACGGTACGCGCTTTTGCGGGCGATGCGCCTCCGGCCAAACTGAGCTTTTATGTTGCTCCCGTGGCGGCAGCGCCTGATTCCGGCAAAGCCCTGCCGCATATGGTCGATCTGCTGCAATTGCACGATGCGGGCCTCAAGGCGCTGCTGACCGATTGGCTGCATGGCTGCTACACCGCGTCATCGCTGGAGCAGGCGCTGGCGCAACGCGACCAACTACAACCCGGCGAGGCCATTTACGTGCAAAGCGGCCATGCTGTCACCCGCCACAGCGTGGACTTTTATGCGCAAGACAGCGAGCAAGCCGGCTTGCTGGCGCGCGCGCAGGAAATAGAAAACCTCGAAAAATCGCTGCGCGCCCAGCAATTAATCCATGATGATTGCCGCAACCGGCTGGCACGCGCCGAAAGCGCCTATGCCGATGCCAGCCAGCGCCTGGCGCAAATGCGCAGCGAAGCCACGGCCAGCCAGGCCAGCCACCACAATCTGCAAGTCGAGCTGATGCGTTTGACGCAGCAAGCCGAACAAACTCGGGCCCGCAGCGATCAGATCGACACGGATCTGGCAGAAATCGATGCCGTTTTGCAAGACCTGCAAGAGCGCCGCGTAACGGCCGAATCACGTTTTGAAGAACTGGACTTGAGCCTGGCCGAAGCGCAAGAGCAGCATGCTCGCCACGACGAAACCGTGCTGGAAGCCGAGCGCAAACTCCATGCCCACCGCGAGCAGCAGCGTGCGCTGGAGCGCCAGATGCAGGAAGCCACCTTTACCCGGCGCAGCCTGCAAGCCCGCCAGGCCGAGCTGCAACGCGCCATAACCGCCGCTGCGCAGCAGTTGCAAACCCTGCAAGCCGAGCAGGAACAGGGCAGCAAAGACCTGGAAACCCTCACGGCCGCCACGGCGCAGCACGGCCTGCAAGAAGCGCTGGATCGCAAGCTGCAACGCGAACAGCATTTGGCCGCGCAGCGCAGCAGCTACGAAGACCTGACCAGCAAGCTGCGCGCCAGCGACGAGCGCCGAATGAGCCTGGAGCGCGAGCTGGAGCCGCTGCGCAGCCGCATCACCGAATTGCAGCTGAAAGAGCAGGCCGCCAGCATCGGGGTCGAGCAATACGCGCAGTCGCTGGCCGAAGCGCAGGTGGATGAAGCCGCCTTGGCGCAAAGCATTGCAGACGAAGGCGTCAAACTCACGGGGCTACAAAGCGAAATCGACCGCGTTCAGCGCGAAATTACTGCCTTGGGGGCGGTGAACCTGGCTGCCATGCAGGAACTGAGCGCCGCGCGCGAACGCAAAGGCTTTCTGGATGCGCAGTCAGCCGACCTGAACGAGGCCATCGTCACGCTGGAAGATGCCATCCGCAAAATTGATGCCGAAACGCGTGAACTGCTGGGTTCGACCTTTGAAACGGTCAATGAACACTTCAGCCGCATGTTCCCCGAACTGTTTGGCGGCGGACAGGCCAAGCTCATCATGACGGGCGAAGAAATTCTGGATGCCGGCGTGCAGGTCATGGCACAGCCGCCGGGCAAAAAGAACCAGACCATTCACCTGCTTTCCGGCGGTGAAAAGGCGCTTACGGCCATTGCGCTGGTGTTTGCCATCTTCCAGCTCAACCCGGCGCCGTTCTGTTTGCTGGACGAGGTGGACGCGCCGCTGGACGATGCCAATACCGAACGGTATGCCAAGCTGGTCAGCCGCATGAGCAGCGACACCCAGTTCCTTTTCATCAGCCACAACAAAATCACGATGGAAATGGCCGAGCAGCTGATCGGCGTCACCATGCAGGAGCAAGGCGTTTCGCGCGTGGTGGCGGTGGATATGGAAGCGGCCGTGCACATGGCGCAAACGTGATGGCGGTGATGGTGACCCCCGATCGTTGGGCGTGGCGTTTCCGTTATTTGCGCTATGCGCCAATGGATGCGGACGGTGAGGCTGGCAGATAAGGAGAAAAAATGAGCTACTTTGATGGATTGGTCAATGCCGCGTTCAAAAAAACAGAAGACGGCAAAGTGGCCTACTACCCTTGGGGGGTAATGGGCAAAGGGCTTGTCATCCCCGATGAAGTGCACGAACGCCAGCTCAGAAAATTCATCAAAGCGTTTTACATGGGCATGTTTCCGCTCATTGTTTGTGCGGCGGTTTTTTTCGAGCCTTGGCAAACATTCGTTGCCGGAGCCATTGGCATGGGGTATTTTTATATCCAGTCCAAGCGTTTGACGCGAGGATTCGCCACCGCTGCTGAAGCCATCACCCTACGCGAAAGCCTTGCCAATTCGGCCCAAGGGCATGGCAAACGTTCTTTGTATGCGCTGGCTGTTGGTTCAAGCCTGTTTGTTTTGCTGGGCGTATGGATAGCCCTTGCCGCCCAAACAACAGAAATGCGTGTGATGGGCGCCATAGCTGCGATATTGTTCAGCGCCTGTTTGCTAGTATTTGTAAAAATGATCCGCTCTTTGCGGCAGGGCAAATAGCCATGCGAGCAGGTCGCGCCATCCTTCTTTACTGCATGTCGTGTGATAGCAATGGCCTGGGCAGGGCTGGCAAGCCATATACTGCGGCAGTGTAAAGTGAACGTGTTTTTTCATTTTTCTTATTCACAAGAGTATTCATGAGCATATCCCTGCAACTTGGTTTGGCTGTTGCTGGCGGCGCGGTACTGGCGGGCTTGGTCGCGCATGGCATATGGGAGGCGCGCAAGAATCAGCCGCGCAAGGCGGAGCCGGATCTGGACTCTGCGGCCGCATCTGCCGACGAACATCAGCCAACGGCAATGCGTGAGGCGGCGGCCGATGGCGCCACTGCATCTGCGGAGCAGGCGCTGGCCCAACCGAACGATGCACAGCACATGCATCCAGTCGATTTCGCCGCGCACGGCATGCCACAAACGCAAGCGGCGGTCAAAAAACCGCTGGATCTTTTGATAGATGCCATTGCCAGCATCGAATTGGATGCGGGCGCGGTGGTGAGTGGTGAGGCAGCCTTGGCGGGCTTGCCCGCCTCAAGACGCGTAGGCGACAAACCGTTTGCCGTAGAAGGGCGTAATGTCAGCACCCAGGAGTGGGAGCCGCCACAGGCGGGGCAGCAATACGATGCCTTTCAGGCAGGGGTACAGTTGGCCAACCGCTCTGGCGCGCTCAATGAAATCGGCTTTTCAGAATTCACGCTCAAGGCGCAGGCGTTTGCCGATGCGGTCAATGGCACGCCCCATTTTCCCGACATGATCGACGAAGTGGCGCGCGCGCGCGAACTGGATCAGTTTGCCAGCGCCAACGATGCCCGCTTGAGCTTTGTGCTGCGTGCGCGTGGCGCGGCCTGGAGCACGGGCTATCTGCATCAGGTGGCAGCAGGCCACGGCTTTGTTGCAGGCGCTTTGCCCGGGCGATTGGTGTTGCCCTCGCCCCATGCGGGCGACCCTGCCTTGCTGAGTCTGGAGTTTGATACCCAGGCAGCCTTGGCAGAAGATGTGGAACAAGCCGTTGTGAACGAAGTGTTGCTGTGTCTGGACATTCCCCAGGTGCCCGCCGAGCAGAAGCCCTTTCAGCGCATGTGCGAGCTGGCGCAAGAGCTGGCCAAGAAAATGGAAGGCACCATCATCGACGGCAACGGCTATCGCATCGACAGCGTAGCCATGGAAAGTATCGGCAACGATGTGGAAGACTTGTATCTGCTGCTGGCGCAGCGCGACTTCCACGCAGGCTCGATACTGGCGCGGCGATTGTTTTCCTGAAAGCACGGAACGGCATGGGACGCTCGGCCTTGCCCAAAGGGCAGTTGCAGTTGGATGCGTGGCTTGGGCGCGTGGATGCGGAAGGTTTGTCAGCACCCCGTTCAATGGGGCGCACAGACAAAGGCGCGCGCAAGGGTATAAGCAAGGCTGCAAACAAGGGCGCTGTGAACCTCCAGGCATCCTCATCGCCGGCGAGCAAGACCACAGCACGCACCCGCGCGGGGCAGCCTGCCGCGCGATCGGGCACACTGCCCGGATCGGTGCGCATCATCGGCGGGCAGTGGAAGCGGCGCAAATTGCCCGTGGCGCAAAGGCAGGGCATACCTGCGGGGCTGCGTCCCACGGCCGATCGTGTGCGCGAAACTGTCTTCAACTGGTTGGGGCAAGACCTCAGCGGCTGGCGCTGTGTGGATGTGTGTGCAGGCACGGGTGCGCTGGGGTTCGAGGCGGCATCTCGTGGGGCTGTACAGGTCATCATGGTGGAGCAACACCCGGCGGTATTGCAGCATTTGCATGCGGCGTGCAAACAGCTCGATGCGCAGAACGTGCAAATTGTCGCTGGCGATGCCGTGCAGTTTTTGCACAAACAAGCCAAGCAGGCGCCTGGCAGTGTGGACGTGGTATTTTTCGACCCCCCTTATGCCGAGTTTTCCAGCCAGGCTTGTGCGCAAGTGCTGCGCCTGGCCGCCAGCCTGCTGGTGCCGGATGGGCGTGTGTATCTGGAATCGGGGCGCGAATGGCCGCCACAAGAGCTGGAGGCGTTGGGCTGGGAGCGTTGGCGCTATCTCAAGGCGGGGGCGGTGCATGCCCACCTGTTGCGGCGCTTGCCTTTTACGCCGCCGCTGCCAAACAGCCCCACACCAGAAAGCCCGACACAAGGAGTTGAAATATGAATACCTGCTGCTCCCCCAATGGCAAGCCCCATGGCCGCGTGGTAGCGGTTTACCCGGGCACTTTCGATCCCATCACCTTGGGGCATGAAGATGTGGCGCGCCGCGCTGCGCAATTGTTTGATCATCTGATCGTGGCGGTGGCAGAAGGGCACCATAAAAAGCCGTTTTTCAGCTTGCCGGAACGCATGGCGATGGCCGAGCAGGCCATGGCCAAGTTTGAAAACGTCAGCGTGCAAAGCTACAGCGGCCTGGTGCGTGATTTTGTGGTGCAAAGCGGTGCCAAGGCCATGGTGCGCGGGCTGCGAGCCGTGACCGACTTCGATTACGAATTTCAACTAGCGGGCATGAACCGGCGCCTCATGCCCGATGTGGAAACGGTCTTTCTCACGCCGGGCGATCAGTACCAATTCATCAGCAGCTCTTTCGTGCGCGAAATTGCCTTGCTGGGCGGAAAGGTGGATGAATTTGTCGCCCC
>JAGOGU010000059.1 GCA_017996515.1 Allobrachymonas sp. | reverse complement strand
AGCCTGGTCCGCCCTGTTCAGTGAGCCCATGAGCGAGCTGGTGCAGCGCTACACCGCCAGCGTGTTTTTCGACAAGCGCCTGGCCAGTGCCGACATCACCGGCAGCCTGGCCCACGCCGAGATGCTGGCCGCGCAAGGCATCATCAGCGCCGACGACTTGGCGGCCATTCAAAAAGGCATGGCGCAAATCCGCGAAGAAATCGCCAGCGGCCAGTTTGAATGGCAACTGGCGCTGGAAGACGTGCACCTGAACATCGAAGCGCGCCTGACCCAACTGGTGGGCGATGCCGGCAAGCGCCTGCACACCGGCCGCAGCCGCAACGACCAGGTGGCCACCGACATCCGCCTGTGGCTGCGCGAGGAGATTGACCTGATTAGCGGCCTGCTGCGCGAGTTGCAAGGCGCGCTGGTGGACGTGGCCGCCAAGAATGTGGACGTGATCCTGCCCGGCTTCACCCACCTGCAAGTGGCCCAGCCCGTCAGCTTTGCGCACCACCTGCTGGCCTATGTGGAAATGTTCCACCGTGACGAGCAGCGCATGCAGGACGTGCGCCGCCGCGTCAACCAGCTGCCCCTGGGCAGTGCCGCCCTGGCCGGCACCACCTACCCGCTGAACCGCGAGCGCGTGGCCAAAACCTTGGGGATGGAAGGCGTCTGCCAGAACAGCCTGGACGCCGTGAGCGACCGCGATTTCGCCATTGAATTCACCGCCGCCGCTTCGCTGGTAATGGTGCACATCAGCCGCCTGAGCGAAGAGCTGATCTTGTGGATGAGCCAAAACTTTGCCTTCATCCGCATTGCCGACCGCTTCACCACCGGCAGCAGCATCATGCCGCAGAAGAAAAACCCCGACGTGCCCGAGCTGGCGCGCGGCAAAACCGGCCGCGTGGTGGGCCATTTGATGGGCCTGATCACCCTCATGAAAGGCCAGCCGCTGGCCTACAACAAAGACAACCAAGAAGACAAAGAGCCGCTTTTTGACACTGTGGACACGGTGCGCGACACGCTGCGCATCTTTGTGGAAATGATTGGCGGCCAAACCAACCCCGCCACTGGCGCCAAGGAAGGCGGCATCACCGTCAACGCCCAGCCCATGGAAGCCGCCGCACAGAAAGGCTACGCCACCGCCACCGATCTGGCCGACTACCTGGTCAAAAAAGGCTTACCCTTCCGCGACGCGCACGAAACCGTCGCCCACGCCGTCAAAGCCGCCACATCGCACCAGTGCGACCTGTCTGAGCTGCCTCTGAACGTGCTGCAAGAATTCCACCCCGCCATCGACAAAGACGTGTACGACGTGCTCAGCCTGCGCGGCAGCCTCAACGCCCGCAATACCCTGGGCGGCACCGCCCCCGCGCAAGTGCAGGCGCAAATCCAGCGGCACCAGGCGAGACTGGCTGCGGCTCATTAAGCCGTTTCTGCAAACGAAAGGCGAGGCAATGGCTTTTGAAAACATGCGGCAAGCAAAACTGGCGGTGCTGATTGATGCCGACAACACGTCCGCGGCCGTTGCGCAAGGCTTGTTCGAGGAGATTGCCAAATACGGCGTGGCCAGCGTGAAGCGTATTTATGGCGATTGGAGCAAACCAGCGCTAAGTGGTTGGCGCAGTATTTTGCTCAAACACGCCTTGGTCCCCATACAGCAGTTTGCCTATACCAAGGGCAAGGATGCGACCGATATGGGCCTCATCATTGATGCCATGGACCTGCTTTACAGCGGCAATTTCGGTGGTTTCTGCCTAGTTTCCAGCGACAGCGACTTCACCCCACTGGCTTCGCGCATTCGGGCATCGGGGCTGGTGGTGTATGGGTTTGGCAGAAAGACGACGCCAGAGGCTTTCCGCCAAGCGTGTGACAGATTCTTTTATGTAGAGAATCTGGACGACCCCGTCAAAAACGAGAAAGACTCTACAACGGTGGTGAAGGCTACCTCACCCGACGACAAAAGCAATGGTGATGCGACAGAAAAAACGGCTGCCGCAGATATACCCAAGCCCGCCGTAGCCAGGCAGATGGATGCTGCTGCCAAGAATTTGCTCTACAAAGCCATCAAGGACTCTACCGACGAAGAAACTGGCTGGGCATTTGTCGGGCGTATTGGTAATTACATCAACCAGACGCACCCGGATTTTGATTCACGCAGCTACGGTTACTCCAAGCTCTCCAGCATGTTGCGTGATTTGCGAGGATTGCAATTTCGCACAGATGATGCCAGCCGCATGTTCTGCCGCAAAATTCCTTTTGGCGGACTGGTCAAGCTGCTGGACGAGGCGTTCAACAAATTCAAAAGCGCCAAAGGCTGGGCCAACATCGACGCTATGGGCAAATACGTCAAACCGCGTTGGAACTGGCAAGAATATGGGTTTGAAACCTTTCTGGACCTGCTGGAAAAAGTTGATCATGTCGAAATCAGCAGTGAAGGTATGCGAATGAAAGCAGTTACTGACAACCCAAATCACTCTTCCGAATAATCAGCCCATAGACCAATGAACAGCGTAGCTTTTGCACTTTCCTGATCAGCAAACCTTTATGGATGTGCGCTTGTGCCAGAGCCTCTACAATCTGCGCCAATGAACGCCGCTACTGCCCACGCCGCTACCGCCCATTTGCCCATCACTGCCGAGCTGCTGGCCCGCTACAACATTGCGGGGCCGCGCTATACCTCTTACCCCACGGCAGACCGTTTCACCTCGGCATTTGGCAGCAACGATCTTGTGCAGGCGCTGCACGCGCGTTTGCAGACGGCGGGTGCTGCTGCCAACACGGATTCATCGCGGCCGCTATCGCTGTACGTGCACATTCCGTTTTGTGCATCGCTGTGCTACTTTTGCGCCTGCAACAAAATCATCACCAAGCACCACGAGTGGGCAGCTGATTACCTGCAACAGCTGCAACAAGAGCTGCTTCTGTACCAACTCCATCTGGCCCACCCCCAGACCACCGAGCGCCCTACCGTTTCGCAGCTGCATTTGGGGGGCGGCTCGCCCACTTTTTTGTCGGACGATGAGCTGAAGCAGCTCATGCACATGCTGCAAACCTTTTTTATTTTCGACCCGCAGGGCGAATATTCCATCGAGGTTGATCCGCGTACCGTGGATACCCAGCGCCTGCGCCATTTGAAGCAATTGGGCTTCAACCGCATCAGCTTTGGTATACAAGACTTTGATCCGGCGGTGCAGCAGGCCGTACACCGCGTGCAACCGGTTGAACAGGTTTTTGCCTTGATGCAGGCCGCGCGCGAGGCGGGCTTTACCTCGATCAATACCGATCTGATTTACGGCCTGCCGCACCAAAATGCAGATTCGTTTACGCGCACGCTGCAACAGGTTTGCGCCTTGCGCCCCGACCGCATCGCCCTGTACGCCTACGCTCATTTGCCCGAGCGATTCAAGGCGCAGCGCCGCATCGACGCGCACCACTTGCCCACCGGCAACGACAAAATCCATCTGCTGGCATTGGCGCTACAGCATTTCAGCGAAGCAGGCTATGTGTATGTGGGCATGGATCACTTTGCCCTGCCCGATGACGAGTTGGCACAGGCCAAAAAGCAAGGCACGCTGCAAAGAAATTTTCAAGGCTACAGCACCCGTCCCAACTGCGATCTGATCGGTCTGGGCATATCGGCCATCAGCCGCATCGGCAATTGCTACAGCCAAAATGCCAAAACGCTGGACGCCTACGGCCAACTGCTGGCACAAGGCCAACTGCCTGTAGAGCGCGGCCTGCGGCTGACGCGCGATGACCAGATTCGCCACGCCGTCATCATGGCCATCATGTGCCAGGGCGAGGTGCTGTTTGATGCACTGCAACGCGACTGGCAAATCGACTTTGCCGCCTATTTTGCAAAAGAAATTGGGCAACTGGAGCAACTGCAAACCCAGGGCCTGGTCAACATGCAGGCGGATCGTTTCTGCGTCACCCCCATGGGCTGGTACTTTGTGCGTGCCGTTGCCATGGTGTTTGACCACCATTTGCAAACAACCCGCGCCAATGCCCATGCGGCGGGCACAGATGCCGCGCATATCGAGCAGCCTGTGCGCTTTTCCAAAATTCTTTGAAACTGCGACAGATGCTCAGCGCATAAAAAATGCCGAGCAGATGCTCGGCATTTTGCGTAATCAGGTGTCTGTAGCAGAACATGGTCGCATCCTGAACGGAAGGGTTCAGGTGGGCGAGGTCAGCTTGACGCCGGGTTCATCTAACGCGAGACGATCACACTTGCCAAGCAATGTTCCAAGCCCGTGCTCCATGAGCATTGGTTCAAGGAAATATAAATCCATGCTCGCTACAGACGGTTTCATTTTACAAGCAAGCACGTTGTCTGCCTAGACCGCTGAATGTAACGATGAAAATTTCGCACAGATTGAAAACTTGTTTGCGTTCTTTTCCACGTCTAAGACGAAGCGGCGCCAAACGGCGCAGAGCATCTACTACCTTTTATTGCTAATTGGTATAGAGGGTTAACAGCTACCGCTCACCAAGCGCCTAAACGTATAACAGTGTGCGGAATGGTTCACGGCTTTGCGCCAACCTGTGAGCCGAAAAACCGCTCAGAGCAATTTGCCGTCTTGCGCCAACAAGTCTTCCATGCGATGCAGCAGTGATTGCATGCGCGGGTGCAACAACTCTGTGCCATCAGCAGAATCTGTTGCCCGTGATGGGGCGGCTGCTGCGCTGCCATTGAAGCCGCCCGCCTGCTCGCGCTCGACCAGGTCAAAAGCCAGGTTCAACGCAGCCAGCACAGCGATGCGATCGCGCGCGCGGATTTTGCCGGCATCGCGGATTTTGCACATGGCGGTATCCACGCGCTGCACCGATTGCTGCATTTGTTCTTCGGCGCCCTCAGGGCAACCCAGTACATAGGTCTGCCCCATGATTTGTGCTTCGATCTGCTTCATGCTCATGCGTTTTCCTCGCCCCATGCGGCAGGCGCCGCACCGGATTCAGGCATTGTTTGTCTGGCCGACAAAGCCGTTAAAAGAGAAGATGTTGGGGCCGCCGCACCGCTTGTGCCGGATGCTGCTGTACCGGACTCATTCACGGGCAGTCGCTCCAGCAAGGTATCGACCCGTGCGCGTGCCGCGGCCAAGCGGGAACGCAGGGCATCGCGCTCTTGCGTCACTTCCAGCAGTTGCTCTTGCAACAGGGCGTTGGCACGTTGCAGTTCTTCGTAACGCAACAGCAGGCGTTCCAGGTTATCAGCAACCTGATCCAGAGAAAGAGGGGTCAGCGTGGTATTCATGTCGAATCATTCGCAGACAGGCAAAGAACAAATATCACCCTGCCAGCGCCTAAAGCCTTGATTCGGTTGATTGTAGAGGATGTGACGACCACTCTTGTGCACTGTAAATAATCCGTTACCGCTTCGCACAAGCTACCGCCACACCGCGCGCCATTTACGGCACAAGCACCGGTGCAGTTTCAGAAGCATCTTGAGCCGCCTTTTGCGCAGACGCGGGGACTGTAGCGGAACTGGCGGCAGAACTGGCTTCTGCCTGCGGCGGCACAGGGGCAGCAGTATCAGTATCCGCAGCAGATGCAGGCTCGGAGCTAGTTGCAGATGATGGGTTTGTCTCAGACTCCACATCATCCTCTTCAGACTGTATATCCAGCTCGCGCAAGCGGCGACCGGTAATGGGTGCCCAATCCCACAGCGGGTTGAAGGCCGTTGGCGCTGCGTGATTTTTCAGCACTTGCTGTTCGGCCAGCATGGCCTCACTGCCCTGCAAGCGCGTCACCACAGGATCGCCCAGCGGGCCTTGCACGCGCAATGTTTGCGTGGCCATGGCGCTGATCGGCTTGCTCAATACCCATTGCGCCACATAGCTGCCCACGCCCGCCAATGGGTTGATCACGCCCACCGCCAAAGCTGCCGTGCTCAAATCCACCTTGGGCTGCACCACCACATACAGATTCAGAGTTTGGCTCGCCAAGGCGACTTTTCCGTTTATTTTGGCGTCGGCCATGGCACCGGCAATGGCCAGGTTGTCGGTGCTGGCAATGCCCCGCTTCACGTGCAGGCTGCCATCGATGCGATCGAAGGCAAAACCTTCTTGCGCCATATCGCCCAGGCGCGTCAAGCCTTGCAGGCTCAACAGGCTGATGAGTTTGAGCGCCCCGGGATTAATGCGGGTGATGTGCCCTTTGCGCAAATCCAGCCGCAACTCGCCCGAGAGCGTTTCCAGATCAAAGGTAACGGGTGAGCCTTCCCAGCGCAGGGTTCCGGCCATGCTGCCCTCGCCCGCCTTGAGCAGCCCTTTTTGACCCAGATGCTCCAGCGCGCCACCCAAATTTTGCGTTTGGGCGCGCACCTGTAACGATACGAAGCGTTTGGCCAAATCTTCCGGGTTCAGGCGCCCGCCTGCGCCGCTGGGATGGACGCCCCAAACGCCGCTGCCTTCCAGTCTGGCGTGGGGCATCAGGGCAGTCACCTCGTGAATGCGCCAGACATTGTTGGCTTTGCGGTCAAACGCATCGTCCACCAGATCCGCCCCAGCCGGACGCGCCTGTGCGTTGTTGCCGGCTCGCAGTGCAATGCGGTCGAATTTGTACCCCATCAAATCGACATTGCTGGCATCAATATCCAAAGAGGGCAAAGTTGTGGGGTTGGCCGTTTGGCGCACATAGTCGCCCACTTCCCGCACGTTGGCAGGTTCCAGCGTCAAGTGTTGCAGGCGGGCCTTGACGCCGCCCGGCCCGCCCGTGGCCGATTGCAGATACTCCACATACCCGTTGAGCTGCTTGGCTATGAGTGACAGCTTCCACAGCCGCCCTTCACGCGCGCCACCTACCACCAGCGATTCAAACACCCGATCGGCAAACGCCAACGCAGGCGTTTGCATGGCAAATTGGTCGGGCAAGTAACTGCCGGTTGAATGGCTCGCTGAACCGCCCGTTGCGGCTTCTGCCGAAGTGCTTGCTGTCGCGCCCGCTCCTTGCACAGCGCCGGTAACCATTTGTACCTGATCGCCCCAACCGGATTCGAGCACATGGGTCCAGCGATCGGCATCTACCCGATCCATCAGTACCAGCGCATGCACGCCCTCATCGGGCATGGGAGGCGGCTGACGCACCGCCTGCTCGCCAACAGCCACGCGTCCACGCAGCACCCGGGGGCTGTCGCCATGGCGCAGGTCGCGCGCATATTGCGCCAGCACCACCTGACCAAAACGCACCTCCAATTCGTCTTCCACTGCGGTTTCGGTTCCGCTGGATGCGCGCTCCGTACGGGTGATGCGGTTGGCGAAATGGAACGGCAGTTTGCCAGCCGCCCCCTTGTGCAAGGGCGCTGGCAGCTTGACGTCCAAGCCCGCCAGGTCGGAATCCATCGTCAGCTCGGACGCGCCCCGGCTCACCATCAATGTGGCACGGTAGGCGCTGTGCCCCTGCAAAAAACGCCCCAACTGCGCGATGGTGCCAACCGATGGCTCTTGCCGCAAGCCCTCTGCCGTAAACACACCCTGCGCATCGATTTTGACCTGATGCCTGCCGCCGCGACTACTGCCCGCCTGGCCTACCGTAACGCTTCCGCCCACAAGCGTTGCCTTGCCCCCCAGCAGCGTGGTAGATGCATCCTGCAAGCTGAAGCCTTTTTCATTGAACTGCACCTTGCCCTGGCTTTGCGCCAGCAAAGGCGAATCGGGCGTGATGCGCACATCGTTGTTTTGCAATGTCACCGCGCCTTTCACAATGGCCTTCTCCATGTGCATGATGGGCAGCCCCAGCGCCAATTGAATATCGGCTGTGCCATTGGCCGTGGCGTGTTGCAGGCTATCGCCGGTGATAACGGCCAGCGGCGACTGGTTGGTGAGCGCCAACGCCTGCTCCAACGGCCCCTGCATACTGGCCGATATGCCCACCGCAATGTTTTTTCCCAGATCCGGAATGTGCGCCGACAAATCCCGCACCACGATATCGGGCGCCATGCTGAAGCGTGCCGTGGCGTTGAGCACCGACAGCGACGATTTGTCGAATACCAACAGGCCATTGAGCTGCGTCAGTGCAGGCCAGGGTTTTTCGTTGGCGTGTTGCAAGTAGCGGGGCACGAAATGGTATTCGGCATTGGTCAGCGGCACTTCAAAACGGAAAGTGCCCGCCTTGCCGCC
>JAGOGU010000058.1 GCA_017996515.1 Allobrachymonas sp. | reverse complement strand
GCGCAAAAAGCGGCCAGCGTATCGGCCCGCGCCTTTGGCGGCGTAGTGGGGATGCTGGGTGGGCCGGTGGGTGTCGCGATCACAGCCTTGACTGCGTTGGCCGCCGCATTTTTTAGCGCCCAGCGGGCCGCAGAGCAGGCAGCGCTGGTCAAGCTATCCGTAGATCGGGCCGCCGCTGGCAAGGCTGAAAACGAGGACATCGCCCGCATACGCGGGCAGCTGTCGCAGCTTAAGCAAGAGCGCGATGAGCTGCTTGTCGAGCGGAAAACGGGCATTTTAGCCGGCATTTTTAGCGATCGCCAGATCGGGATCGCCTCAGAGTTAAAGACAAAAGAAGCAGATATTAAGCGCCTGGATGCGGTTTTGAAGACCGCCGAGCAGACTGCTCAAAGCGCGGCAGATGCCGCAGGCAATGGTCTGACTCTGACCGTGGAAGGTGCCCGTCAAGCGTTTAATAAAACGCTGGAAGGGGTGAACACCAAAAGCAGCATCCTGGACGATTTCAATAAAAAATTGCAGGCCAGCCGCGATGCTTATAAAGCGTTGGTGGCCACTGGGGCCGATGAGAGTGCCCTGGCTGATGCCCGCGCCCGCATGGCCGAATACGAATCCGCCCTGGCCACCGAGCGCGACAAGGCGTTAAAAAACCTCACCGCAGGCACTGCCCAAGCAGGCGCGGCCATGGCCCAGGCCAACAAACTGGCAGTGGAAGATGTGCAGCGCAGCGCCGCCGCCATGCTGGGCAGCTACGAAGATGCCGACGCGGTGCTGTCTGCCATGCGCAGCGCCGGGCTGATTGGCGAGCAAGAATACTTCCAGACCAAAATCGGCTACCTGCAAGATGAGGCAAAAATCCGCATCCAAGCGCTCAAGGATGAAAACACCCTTTTAGCCAGCCAGGCCCAGGGCAAGGCTAAAAGCCTGGAGGCCGAGAGCCAAATTGCCAAAAACCGTGCCGAAATCGCCCGCATCGAGCAGCAGGCCCTGACCAAAACCACCGTCCTGACGGTCGAGGCCGCCGCCAAGCGCAACCAAGAGGCGCAGGCAGTAGAAGAGCAAGTAGCCAAGCTGCGCGAAGAAGTGCAGGCCCGCGAGCTGGCCACGGCCGGCAACATCAGCCAGGCCCAGGCGCTGGAGCAACTGCGGATCGCCCGCCTGGAAGAGGCCCTAGCCCTGGCTCAAGCCAAACCGGGCAACGAGGAAGAAATTGCCGCCATCAAGCGCGAAATCGCCGCCCGCAAAGAGTTGCTGCAGGTTATGGATGGCGATGCCGCACGCCTGGCCAACGCCAAAGCCGCCGAAGAGGCCGCCAAAGACTGGGAGCGCACCTCTAAAACCATTGGCGACACCCTGGCCGACTACATCATGGGCGGCGGCAAGAATGCGGCGCAGTACCTGAAGCGGCTTTTTAGCACCCTGGTGCTGCAGCCCGTGGTGCAAACCGTGGTGGGTAGCGTATTTGGCCTGGGCGGTGCCGGGGCGGCGGCCGGGCAAGTGGGGCAGCTTGGGCAGCTGGGCAACCTTGCCTCGGGGTTTAACAACTTGGTCAGTGCCTTTGGCAAGGGCGCGGCCGGTGCGGCCAGTTCGGTCATTGGTAAGGCCGTGCCTTGGCTTTACGACGCGGGCTTTAAGTCTGTGGCGCAAGGGCTGGGGGCCTTTCAGGCGGGCATGGCAAGCCAGCAAAGCATTGCTGCATTTACCTCTTCTCTGAAGGCTGGTGGTGCGCAAATGGCGGGCGCACTGGCTGGCGCGGTCATGAACGGCTTTGCCGGGTACGGTATCAGCAAGCTGATTTCTGGCGGCTACGAAGTCAATAAATACGTGAACAAAATCGCTGGCGTTGCCAGCGCCATCCCCGGCGTTGGATTGATTGCCGGGGCGATTGGCGGCGCAATCAATCGGCTTTTTGGCCGCAAGCTCAAAGACACGGGTATTGAGGGCACCTTTGGCGGCGAAGCCGGGTTTGTGGGCAACACCTACGAATACTACAAAGGCGGGCTGTTTCGCAGCGATAAAACCAAGCGCAACCCGCTGGATGAGGCCACCCGTAAAGAGTTTGCCGACTACTACGCAGGCATGGTGTTCAACACCCAAAGCCTGGGCAGCGTGCTGGGCTTGGATAGCAGCGGTTTGAACAACTTTTCCAGCGGCATAAAGCTGAGCCTAAAAGGCCTCAAGCCCGAAGAGCAAGAAGCAAAAATTAACGAGGAGTTCGCACGCATCCAAAACGAGCTAGCCCAGCAGGTGATTGGCACCATGGTGACTCAGGCGAGCAAAACCGAGGCCAGCGCACTGTACGCCCAGTGGACGGCATCTGGGTTGGCAAACCGGCTGTACAGCGACCGCTCTATAGACAACCCCACCGCGCACCTTGACGACGCAGATCGGCAGTTGCTTGAAAAAGTAAGCGGGTTTTTAAACATTTCCACCAGCGGCGGCAGTGCTTTTTGGGGCGGCCAAATCGGCTCACGGCTTGCACAGCAGGCTGCAGCGCCAGATACCTACATCCCCAGCGAGTACGCCCTGGCCGATGAAAAAGCCATCGACACCTTAACCCGCTTGGCCACCAGCCTGACCACCGTTAATGCTGTACTCGAAGAGCTTAACCACACGCTGTATGCAGGCAGCCTCGCGGGCGCTGATATGGCCTACAAGCTGTCCGAACTCTTCGGCGGCATGGAGGGCTTTACTGCAGCCACCAGCAGCTTTTACCAAAACTTTTTCACTGCCGACGAACAGCGAAGCAAACTGCAAGCCAAACTGAGCGAAGCCTTTAGCGCAGTGGATTTGACCCTGCCCGATATTGATTCCAGCAACGCCCGCGAGCAGTACCGCAAGCTGGCCGAAGCGCAAGACCTGGCGACCGAAAGCGGGCGCGAGGCGTGGGCTGTCATCATGCAACTGGGCGATGCATTCGCCAGCATCACACCGACGATGGAAGAGGCAGCGCAGGCAATTGCCCAGCAGTGGATGGATTTAGAAAACCGCGTCCTGGCCGTGCAAGACAAGTTCCGCACGCCAGAACAGCGTCTGAATGCACAGTACGACAGCATTGCCGGTGGGCTGATTGGTGCGGGCTTGAGCACCATGCAGCAGCCCGAGCTATCTAGCATGCTGATGCAGTCCAGCAAGGACGAAATCTATGCGCTGGCTCAAGAAGTGTGGAGCCTGGGCCATCTAAGCATCGAGGCCCGCAATGCGCTGCTGGATGCGGCAGATGCTTTGGCCGATTTGAAGGATGCAGCCCGGCAGCAGCGCGATGGCCTGATGTCCACTCTGTGGCAAATGACCGGCAACACCCAAGCTCTGCGCGAGAAAGAGCTGGCAGCGCTTGACCCTGCCAACCGGGCGTTGCAGGCAATGATTTATGCGCTTGGCGATTTGCAAAACGCGGCCGCCGAGGCTGCGCAAAAAACCCAGCAAGCATGGAGCAGTTGGAGCACTGCAAGCGGCCTGGCGCTGCAGTACACCGGTGATAGCTCGGGCCTGCGGGCGCAGGAGGCGATTTTGCGGGCGCAGCTTAGCAGCGCAGGGGTGGTGGATACGGGCAAGCTGCAGGAGCTGATTGGCATAGAGCAGTCGCTGTTCAACGCGCAAAAGCAGCAGCAAGCAGAGGCCCAGCGGTTGCAGGCGCAGATCACGCAAGAGCGCCTAAGTGGCCTGCGCGATGAGCTGGCCGCAGCGCGTGCCCTGGCCGATGCGGCCAAGCGCCTTGGCGATTACGCCCATGATTTATTCAGCAGCAGCGCCTCGGGCCTGAGCGAAAGCGACCGCATGTCGGCACTGGCCGCCGAGTACGGCACGCTGAAAGATTCTGCCCGCGCGGGCAATGTGGATGCCTTTGGGCGGCTGCAGTCCGTCACCGGCGATTACTTGGGGCTTGCAAGCACCCTGGCCACCAGCGGTAGCGATTACAGCATCACTGCCGGGCGCATGGCCGCAGAGCTAGAGGCGCTGGCCAAGGCGCAGGAGCTGGTGGGCCAGGCCCAGGCCACGGGCATCGAGGCGCAGATGGAGCAGCTGACAGCGCAAACCCAGATCGCGCAGGAGCAGTTCGAGGTCAGCAGCATCGCTAAAGCCTTGATTGCCAAGTCCATGCAAGAGCAGGCGGACATTTGGGATCGAGAAAACACTCAGCGCGAGAACCTGCTGGCCCTGCAAGAGAGGGCTGCCCTGTCCTTGTCCACCATGCATTTGGATTTTGGCAAGGCAATGTCCCCCCTGCTGGCCGGGGCGGCCAGCAATATTGAGCGGCCCATCTCTGCGCGGCTGGATGTGCTAATTGGCGCCCTGTCCCCTGCCAATACCGGCAGCGCCAGCGTGCGTGTGCCAGCCTATGCGGTGGGCACCAACGTGGTACCCCGGGACATGCTGGCGCAAATCCACGAAGGTGAGGCCATCATCCCCAAAGCCTTTAACCCCTGGGCCGGAGGCACAGGCATAGCAGGCGGCGCGGTCCAGGGCGATACCAATGCCTTGCTTGCTGAAATCCGCGCCCTGCGTGAACAAAGCGCACGGCTTGAGGCGCGGCTACAAGGCATTGAGCGCAGCAGCCAGCAACTGGCAGATCAATTTGACAACGTCACCGCCGGTGGCAACGCCATGGCAACGGAGGTAATGGCCTGATGAGCAACAACAGCATCAACATCGCACAAGCCTCGGTGCTGCTGCCCCACACGATTGATGCCAGCAGCATTAAAAACGGCACCACCATCCCCGAGGTGGACACTGGCGCTGGCGAGGTCGCTTGGAGCAGCACAACCGCTTACGCAGGGATTGAGAACAACATCAGCCACGGCGGGCGCTTGTGGGCCAGCATTGCCCCCAGCACCAACGTAGTGCCCGGCACCAACCCCGCAAAATGGCGCACCAGCGGCCCCAGCAACCGCATGGCCCCGTTTGACGGAAAAATCAGCACCCGCGCAACCCGCGCCGGTGAGCTGACATACGTTTTAGTGCTGCCCGCCATTTACAACGGCCTGGCCCTGTACGGCTTGCAGGGCGACATGCTGCAGGTGATCCACAAAACCGCTCCCGGCGGCGACGTGCTCATGGACTGGAGCGGCGGGCTGTATGAGCAGCCCTTCGGCCTGTTTGAATACCTGTTTTACCCCCAAGCACCGCTGACGCAAAAAGCCTTTAGTGACTTGGACATGGCCCCGGGCGGGGAGCTCACCATCCGCATCACTAGCGCAGGCGATGCCCCTTGCTCCCTGGGCATGGCCGCGCTGGGTGTGTGGGTCCCCCTACTGGGTTCCACCCAAGAGCGGGTGCAGGGCGTGGAGTACGGGGCCAGTGCCACTATTAAAACCTACAGCTATATCAAGACCGATGAGGATGGCAGCACAACCATCGTCCCGCGTGCAAGTGCCACCAACGTCGAGTGCAGCGCCTACCTGGGCAGCGACCAGGCCAATTACACCGCCGACGTACTGCGGCGCATCGCCGCGCAGCCCGTGGCCGTCGTCATCAGCGGGTTGCCGCGCTACGAATACCTTAATACCTTTGGCCTTGTCAGCGGCTCTCTTGAAGCGGCCACCTTGCCGCTGGCTCGACTTTCTTTATCCGTGAAAGGATTTATTTAATGTCCACCCCACCAGTACCAGCCCCGTCGATTGCGCTGGCCAGCGACTTTCCTGCCCCCAGCGATCGCAGCGCAGGCACCTTCAACGCCAAGGCCGTGGACTGGGCCAACAGTGCCCGCACCATGGCCAGCAACATGCATGCAGCCGCCGTGGCCACGGCCACCAATGCCACATCTGCGCAAGAAAACGCCCAAAGCGCCAGCGCTGCAGAGCTGGCCGCAAACCAAAGCGCCGCCGCCGCCGATCAATCGGCCAGCACAGCAGGCGGCTATGCCAGCACTGCCCAGGCGGCACGCAACCAGGCCGTCAAACTCAACCTTGGTGCCCACGCCAGCGCACCGACAACAGATATTGATGGCCACCCCATCCTGACCGGGGCTACCTACTTTGACATCACCTTGGATAAGTGGCGTGTGTGGACAGGCACAGGCTGGGTCGCTGGCGTAAGCGCCATTGCCGGCGTGAGCAGCTTTGGCGGCCTTGATGGAGATATAAAGCTAACCGATGTGCTGCCCGCGTTTACGGGCAAAGCCCGGTATGTGCTCGCTGTGAATCCTCAGGCCGCCGGCGTGGAGTTTGTTCCCGGAATGCAAAGCGGATACGAAGAGTTCACCTCGTCTTCTGTCTGGCCCAAGCCTGCCGATGCAACTTTTATTTATGTGGAAGCTATTTCCGGAGGCTGGGGTGGCGATAGTGGAGTGGCGGCCGCCAAACCGAACGCTTCAGCTCCCAATCAAAAAGGGGGGGGACATGGATCGGCGGGCCGGGGCAAGCTATTTAGAGCAAAAGACCTTCCAGCATTGTGCGATGTAGTGGTGGGTGCCGGTGGGCTGGGTGGTAAAACAAACAATAACCGCGCTTTTGTCGCTTATGACGCTAACGGTGCAACTAGCTTTTATCAATATGTTGCTTCAGTAAAAGGAAAGCCTGGCGGGCGCAGCTATTTTGTTTCTCCCGACATACTGTCTTCTGAAACGTTTGCGATCTCATATACAGAAACCGCAAATACACAAAGGTACCCTTCTGACGGCGGTGGCGCTAAATCGACTAATACATCAATTTCAAGCGGAGAAGCAGGGTTTACAGATGTGCCGTCTAAAGCTCCAGCGGCGGGTGGAATTGATTCTGCGGCATTCACGATTGTCAATGGCACAACGATGCGCCCCAGCGCTGGAGACGGCGAAGACGGTGCAGATTTCTGCGGGGGGGCTGCGGGTGGGAATGCTCGTGGCAGGGACTTAGGGTCTGGCCGTACAAACACATACATCTATGTCACCGGTGGGCGCGGTGGAAATGGCGGTATAGGGTCAGGTGGAGGCAGCGGTGGACACGCAGTTGTTAAAGTAGCTATTCCCGGAGCAACGGATAACAACAAAAGCTCACGAGTTGAAGCCTTAGCCGGAGATGGAGGTGATGGTGGTCACGGAATTGTGCGAATTTGGTATTGGTAAATGGAGGTTGAAAACATGCGATTTGCGATTATTGAGGATGGTGTTGTTGTAAATGTTGCAGTCTCTGAAAGAGCGCTTGCAGATACCTGGGTCGCGTCTGATACGGCTGTGATCGGCGACATTTACGAAAACGGCGCATTTATCCAGCCCCCAGCGGTGCCTGTACCAGCCCCCACTACATGCACGCCAGCGCAGGGGCTGATTGCGCTGTATGCAATCAAGCAACTGACTGAGCAGGATATTCTTGATGCAATTGCGCAAATCCCCGACCCCGTGCAGCGCTACACCGCCACCATTGGCTACCAGCGGGCCATCACCTGGCAGCGCGGCAGCGCCACCATGACCACGATGGCGCAGCTGCTGGGGCTGAACAGTGCTGACTTGGATGCCCTGTTTGCTTATGCTGCCGAGGTAGCCGTATGAAGCGGTACGCGCTCAATATCGCCATCGGCCTGGATCAACTGGCCAACGCCGTTCTTGCGGGGCACCCGGACGAAACCCTCAGCAGCCGCGCCTACAGGATGCGGCTCAAAGGCCATCGTTATTGGGGCTGGACAGCCACAGCAATCAACCTGCTTTTTTTCTGGGAAGCCGATCACTGCCGCGCAGCCCACGAATCAGAGCAGCGCCGTACCCAACTGCCGCGCAGCTTTGGCTGAATAAAAAAGACGGGCGACCTGGGCAAGTGCTACGAACACCTGACCCAAGCCCCCTCCCTGCAGAAATAGCCTGCAAGCTAGGCAAAGACCCGCCACTCTCGCGAGAGCGGGTACAGCCTAACATTTTCAACACAAGAAAAAGGCTTGCAATGACTGAAAAAACCACAGGCAAAAACCCTGAACTGCGCTGCGGTGGCTGCCGCCGCAAACTGGCCGAAGGCGAGTATGTGCGCCTGGCCATCAAATGCCCCCGCTACGGGGTGCTCAACCACTACCGGGCATCGACCCCAATCCAGCGCGCCCATGAGCGTCCCACTCTGAAAAAGGACAATCATGGCTTCTTTAAAAACTCAAACGCCCTCTAGCAAGATCACCCGATCTGTGCTGCGCTACTTCGGTGGCAAATGGCAAATCGCCCCC
>JAGOGU010000057.1 GCA_017996515.1 Allobrachymonas sp. | reverse complement strand
TGGGCAAAGCCCGGGTAATCGTGCTTGCGCAGGGCGGCAAACAAGGGGTGCGCCACAAAGTGGGTTTGCACCCACAGTTCGCTGTGGCCGCTCAATGCCGGATCGCGACCTGCCCTGCCACCGGCCTGCATCAGCAAAGCAAACAGGCGCTCGGGCGCGCGAAAGTCGCTGCTGAATAAAACGGCATCGGGGTTGAGCGCCGCCACCAGGGTGATGCGCCGAAAGTCATGCCCCTTGGCCAGCATTTGCGTGCCCACCAGCACATCCACGTCGCCGCTGTGCGCATGCGCCAGCTGTTGCGCCAGACTGCCCGCCAGCCGGGTGGTGTCGGCATCCACGCGCAGCACGCGCAAAGGCGCGCCGTCCGGGCGCAAGGTGGTGTGCAGTTGCTGCTGCAAGGCTTCTTCCAACTGTTCGGTGCCCAGCCCCAGTGCGCGCACGTCCTGATTGCCGCATGCGGGGCAAGCGCGCGGCACAGGCACGGTGTAGCCGCAATGGTGACAACGCAGGGTACGGTCGATTTTGTGATACACGCGAAACGTGCTGCAATGCGGGCACTCGCTTTTCCAGTCGCAATCCGGACAATGCAGCACGGGGGCATAACCCCGACGGTTAAGCAGCAGCAGGCTTTGCTCGCCACGCGCCGCGCGTTGCTGCACGGCCTCGAGTAAAGCAGGGCTGCACACGCTGCCGCGAGGCTGCTGCGCCATATCGATCAAACGCACGGCGGGCAAGGCGGCTGCGCCAATGCGTTCAGGCATGCACAGTCGGCGGTAGCGCCCGCCCGTGTCTTCTGCTGTGGCCGGTCGGCTGTGGTACCAACTTTCCAGCGAAGGCGTGGCCGAACCGAGCACAACCGGCACCTTGGCTTGATGCGCCCGATAAACCGCCAAATCACGCGCCGAATAGCGCGCGCCTTCTTGCTGCTTGTAGCTCAGGTCGTGTTCTTCGTCCACCACGATCAGCCGCAGATGCGGAATCGATGCCAGGATTGCCATGCGCGTTCCCAGCACAATGCGCGCCTGCCCGGTGTGCGCAGCCAGCCAGCCTTGCAGGCGTTGCGCCGCTGTCATGCCACTGTGCAGCGCCACGATGCGCTGCTGGGCAAAGCGTGCGGCAAAGCGCTGCTCCAGCTGGGGGGTGAGGTTGATTTCCGGCACCAGCACCAGCACTTGCGCCTGCGGGTTGTGCGCCAACGCCTGCGCCACCGCTTGCAAATACACCTCGGTTTTGCCGCTGCCGGTTGTACCAAACAGCAGCAAAGGAGCGGGGCTTGCGTCGCACGCTGCGGCCTGCACCGCGGCAATGGCCTGCTCTTGCTGCTCAGTCAATACAGTTGGTTGATCAAGCGGCGTTGTGGCTGGGTCTGCGGCGTTTGCAGCCGCCTCATCCGTTGCGTCTGTTTTTTGTTGAGCCACATTTTTTTTGGCCAACGCCTTCAAACGGCGCGCCAATTGCACCTCATCCAGTTCACGCAACTGCGGCGGCAAGGCCGCCAGTGCCACTTCGCCCAGACTGCGCTGGTAGTAGCGCGCGGTAAAGGCCACCAGTTGCCGCCATGTGGCGTCCAGCGGGGGCACATTGTTCCAGGCTTGCAGAATGGCTTTGGGTTGCACGCCTGCCGGCGGGGGCTGTGTGTGCGGCCCACTGTCCCACACCACGCCCAGCACGCTGCGTTGCCCCAGCGGCACGCGCACCAAGGTGCCGGCCGGCAGCCATTCGTGGTGCGTGTAGTGCAGCGGTGTGGCCGCCAACGGGCTGTGCGCGGGCAAGGCCACCAGTACCAGCAGGCAATGGGCGCCAGCATCCGCATGAGCGCTCGAATCAGTAGCCGCTGCGGACGACCCTGGTGCTTCGGCAGAAGCCGCTTCTGTTCCTTGATGTTGGGATGCGTTCACGGTTGCACGTCCACCCTGTCCCGGCGAGCCATTGGTTCAAGCATGGGCAACCCTTGCGCATACTTGAATGGCACACGGGCAGCCCGCATGCAGCTCAGCTTTTACGCTCGCGGGTCACTTCCACGCCCAATTGCTTGAGCTTGCGGTAGAGGTGTGTGCGCTCCAGTCCGGTTTTTTCGGCAACACGGGTCATGGAACCCTTTTCGCGCTGCAGATGAAAAGTGAAGTAGGCCCGCTCGAAGTCATCACGCGCTTCGCGCAGGGGCTTGTCCAGCTCAAAACTTTGGATGGGCGACGGCTGCTGCAGAATGATGACACCCGCCATGGGCACGAAACCGGGCGCAGGCTCGGTGGCCGCAACTGCGGCTGCGGCATTGCCGTTGCCATTTGTATCGCCGGATGCTTGTGCTGTTGCAGCCGCCAGCACGCGTTTGCCGGAATCACGCGCCAAACCCAACTCCACCGCTGCCAGCAGTTTTTGCAAGGTGATGGGTTTTTCGAGAAAAGACAAGGCGCCGATGCGCGTGGCTTCTACCGCCGTCTCGATCGTGGCGTGCCCGCTCATCATGATGACGGGCATGGTCAGCAATTCGTTCGTGGCCCATTCTTTCAGCAGACTCACGCCGTCGGTGTCCGGCATCCAGATATCGAGCAGCACCAAGTCGTAGGTGGATTGCGCGCGTGCCTCGCGCGCTTGCGCGGCGTTTTCTGCCAAATCGACCGTATGCCCTTCGTCATTCAGAATTTCGAAGAGCAGTTCACGAATGCCATGCTCGTCATCAACTACCAGAATGTTTGCCATTGCTTTGCCTTGTTTGTCCTTCTGAACATGTCTGTTGCATCAATGATACAAGCAAATGGGGCTATCGGCGCGCATGCTCATGCTTGCGAATGACCATTTGCCGCATCCACGGCATTTCCTGTGTTTGCTGCGTTGGCAACGCCTGCGGCATTTTCCGGCTGCGCCGCTGCGGGAATCAACAGGCTGACTTGCGCACCAACCACCTCCCCGTCTTGCATGCGGTTGCTGATGGTAATGCGCGCGCCATGCTCGTCGGCTATTTTCTTCACCATGGGCAAACCCAGCCCCGTGCCTTTGGCCTTGGTGGTGACGTAAGGCTCGAACGCGCGTTGCAGGATATGCTCCGGAAAACCCGCGCCCGCATCACTCACCGTGAGCCGCACCCGCTGCGCGGCAGGGCGCCATTGCGTCTGGATCAGCACCGGCTCATCCGTTTGGCGGTTGGCCTGCTGCTGCGCATCTTGCGCGTTTTGCAGCAGATTGTGGATGACCTGGCGCAACTGCTGCGCATCGGCCAGTATGGGCTGGCAGGCAGGATCCAGATCGGCCTGCACGGGTACCTGGGCATTTTCAGCGCCATACAGTTGCAACACGTCACGGATCAAGGCATTGACATCCAGCGGCAGCAAGTGCGCGGCTGGCAGACGGGCATAGTCGCGAAACTCGTCGACCAAACGCTTCATGGCATCGACCTGATCGACGATGGTGCGCACCGAACGCCCCAGCATGTCTTGCTCTTTGGGCGGCAGGTGCTCCATCAGCTTCATCTCCAGCCGTTCGGCCGAAAGCTGAATGGGCGTGAGCGGGTTCTTGATTTCGTGCGCCAGGCGGCGCGCCACTTCGCTCCAGGCTTGCGCACGCTGGGCCGATACTTCAGCCGATATGTCTTCAAACACCAGCAGGCGGGCGCCGGGCACATCGCTTTCCGGCAACAACGCGCCGCGCAGCACCAACGTGATGGCCTCTTGCTGCAAGCCCTCGTGCGCCGGCGGATTCAGCTCCATGGAATGCTGCCAATAATTGGCGTGGCCGTTGGCTGCATGGTTGTTTTCTTCGGCTTCGGCTTCTGTTTCTGAATGGGATGCGCTATCAGTGCCATCGGCAGCATCGACACCATCGGCATCAATGACTGCTTGCGTTGAAACGTCTGCCGGTGCCGTAACCACATGCACCAGCTCAGCGCCCCCACTCGGGCGAACGTCCGAGCCGACAAGCGCCTCGAATTGCTGCTGCACCGTTTCGCCCATTTGCTGCAAGCCGTCGATCTGCCCCAATTGCTGGCCGGGCAAATCCGCTTGCGGCAACCGCAAGATGCGCCCTGCGCCGGGGTTGGCCGACAGAATCGTGCCGTCCGGGTGCAGCACCAGCACGCCGGAAGTCAGATTGTCGAGAATGGTTTGCAGCTCCGCGCGCGAAGCATCCAGATCAGCCAGACTGCTGCTGGCAGCCTGGCGCGCATCGGCCAGTTGCTGCGTCATTTGCGCAAACGAGCGCGTCAGCCCGCCCAGTTCGTCGCGCGCATCGTGGATGTGTTTGGGTCGCAAATCGCCTTCTGCCACCTGGCGAACACCCGCAGCCAGCAGCAAGAGCGGTCGCGCCAACTGCGCCGAGATCAAGGCCGCCAGTAGCACCGCACCAAACACCGCCAGAAACAACGTCAGCGTCAGCGTGCCAATGAACATGCGCTGCATGCCCACGCGCGCCAGCGCCCGCTCTTGGTATTCGCGGTTGGCGTTCTGCACCAGCACGGCGTTTTGCAGCAGATCGGGCGGCACCTGTTGCACCAACTGCAACACCCAGGCATCGGTGTGCAGGCCGAACTGCACCGGGCGCACCAGGGTATAGGCCACGATGGAGACCGACCCCGCAAGCTCCGGTTGCTCACCTTGTGCGGCCGCTTCCTGTTGCTCACCTACCTCCTCCAGCCCCTCGACATAACTCACCACAGCCTGTTCTTTCAGTTGCTCCAGCACCTCGGCACTGGGCGGTTGCGTCGATGCGGAAAAGCTGGACTGGAAGGCCGCGGCAATCTGCTGGCCCGATTGGCTCCACAGCACCAGACGATCGGCATTTTGCTGACTGCGCAGCCGATCCAGCGCCAGCCCCATATCGAATGCGGGTTGCGTTGCCAGCGCATAGGCAGCAGCCTGGCTTTTGCTGGCAGCGTCCGCCTTGAGGGTATCGAGCACGCTTTGCCCCAGACTCAAACCGGCACTCAAGGCGCGTTCGACCTTGACGTCGAACCAGCTCTCGATCGAACGCGACACAAACTGGTAGGCCACCAGATACAGCAACGAGCCGGGCACGCTGGCCACCAGCACAAACACCAGCGCCAGCTTCAGCAGCAGGCGGCTGCCGAATTTGCCCCGCCGCAAGCCGCGCCACAGCCGCAGCGCCAGCCAGAGCAACACCAGACACAACAGGGCAACGGCCACGGCATTGGCCACCAGCAGGTGCTGGTAATTGCGTTCATACACGGCGCTGTTGGTTGCTTGCGCCAGCAAAAACATCAAGACCAGGGCAATCGACACCATCAGCACGATGCCCGCAAGCACCGTCCCGCGGGCGGTGCGGCTGTGCCAGAACTGCTTGAACCCGTCTGTTGTCGTCATGGATGAATCCACATGCCGCTCAAGCCGCTGACGGTTTTACCCAGATCCTTGGCAGTCAGCGGGAAAGTGCGATCCACGTCCAGCCCCCAGCCGGACTGCCAGGCCGGCCCGCCTTGAAAGGTTTGCCCCAGTTGCGAAACATCCAGCCGCAGGCGGGCGCGCACCATATAGCTGCCGTCAGGCTCCCATTCCGCAGCCGGTAGTACCTGCCAGCTTGAAATGCGCCGCACTGCACCCAGGGCGACTTCCAGACTGTCGAAATTCTGGCTCAGCATCACACCCACGCTGCCGCGATTGATCGGTTCGCTGCTGACATTGACCCGCCAGCGCCGCGTGAGCGGCTGATACAGCAGACGCACATAGCGTTTGTTGGTGTGGATGACTTTGCCCGTCCAATACCAGCGGCTGCGCGTGGTTTGGGTTTCAAACAGAAAATACACCGGCACACCGCGATCCAGTGTTTCTTGCAGGCGCGCGGATAACGTGAAATGGATATTGCCGCTCATGCGTACGCCGTCCTCACCCAGATCAAAACGCGTATCGGTAATGGCGGGTGCTGATGTCCGTGTGGCTGTAACGGGCGGCACTGCTGGCGCAGCCTGCGCTTGCTGCAGCTGCGACGACTGTTTGCCTGGCGTTTGCGCGGCTACCGGCTGCACGGCCACGCCCCACAAGATCGCACACACGGCGCTGTACAGCAACCACGATGCCGCCCGCCTTGCCCAGACAGGCCAGGCACGGCACACATCACTCAATTTTGGCAAGCAAGGCGTAATAGAAACCATCGTGATCCAGCAATTGCGTAGCAGCAATCATTTGTGCAGACGATTGTGCAGGATTTTTCAGGGAGGAGTACGAGCCATTTTGCCCCAGCCCGGCAGCAAGCGATACCGAAGCGGGCAACAAGTGCCCCGGCGCAGGCAAACGAGTCGCATCCTTGTGGCGCGAAAGAAACGCCTGTATCTGCTCCTCGCCTTCCGCCCGAAATACCGAACAGGTGCAGTACAGCAACACACCACCGGGGCGCAACAGCGGCCACAAGGCATCTAATAATGCGTGCTGGGTTTGCGCCAACTGGGCCATATCCTGCTCGCGCCGCAACCAGGCAATGTCAGGATGGCGCCGCACAATGCCTGAGGCGCTACACGGCGCATCCAGCAAAATACCGTCAAATAGCCGCCCATTCCACCAGCTTTCAGGGTGCCCCGCATCGACCGTCATCACATGGGCTTGCAGATGCAGGCGCTGCAAAGTGTCTGTGATGCGTGCGCAACGTGCTGCGTCAATTTCCAGTGCCGTCACGTCATGGTCGCCCAATTCCAGCAAATGGGCGGTTTTTCCACCCGGAGCGGCACAGGCGTCCAACAAGCGCCATGCCGGTTGCGGCAATCGTGTTTGCAAAGCCTGCAGCAGCAAAGGCGCTGCCAGTTGCGCGGCGGCATCCTGCACCGACACCCACCCTTGCGCAAAGCCCGGCACATGCTGCACAGCGCAAGGCCGGTCCAGCCAAATGCCGTAGCGGCCATGTACCCGCCCCTGCAAACCGGCGGGCAGCAGATGCTCCTCCAGATATTGAGCAGGCGTCATCCGCCGCGCATTCACCCGCAGGTGCATGGCAGGTTGTTGTTGCCCCGCATGCACGATGCGCACATATTCTTCTGGATAGTCTGTTCGCAAGCGTTGCAGCCACCACGCAGGCAGATTTAACAGCGCCGGGTCGTGTTCGGGGCTGGCCTGCCGGCAGCGCATTTGCCACTGCTGCTGCGCACGCAAAAAATTGCGCAAGCAGGCATTGACCAGGCCACTGTGGTGCCGCATGCGCGGGTGCCGCCTGGCCGCCTCCACGGCCTGATTCACCAAAGTGAATGCGTTGTAAGGAGTGGCTTCTGGCATGGCCTCTGCTACATCTGTGGCGATTGGGGCAATAACCCGTGGCTCTGCATCGCCCGTGTTTCGGCTGGCATCCTCTGCCATGCGATCTTGCCCTTGTGCCACACTGTCATCTCGCCATGCCAAGGCCAAGGCTGTGCACAGCAACGCATCCACCAAGGCGGGGGGTGATTTGGGCACCAGTTGCTCGCGCAACCAGCGCGCCATCCCCAAGCGCCGCAGGGTTTGATAACCCACAGCCTGCACACCGGCACGCAGCTCAAGCGGCATGGCCTCCAGCACCGCAGGGGCGCTGCTGCCCTGCAACACGGCCTGCACCAAACGCGCCGCTTGCTGCAGCTGCTGCCATAGCGCAATGCGTGCAGGGAGCGGCCTGCGTGATGGTTCGCTTTGCTTCATCGTTCTTTTGATTCCAATGAAAAAGGTCTGTGCCGCACATGTGCAACACAGACCCTCTCTGCTCTCACAGGCTTGCCGCCAGGTAAGGTGCACACACGCGACACTTACGCATCGCTTGCTGCACCGACCCGGTCAGCCTGCCGGGTTGGCGATTCATTCACCCTCGCTGGCAGAAGCCGCTGTCATATCGACATCGTCTGCCGTGGTGGCTGATTCGTCTTCCGAGCCAGCCAGTTCGAGCGCTTCGGCTTCGGCAATGGCGCGACGCTCTTCCTCGTCCATGGCGTCTTTGGCCTTGCGCGCATCGTGGTAGGCAAAACCCGTTCCGGCAGGAATCAGGCGGCCCACGATGACGTTTTCTTTCAGACCACGCAGCTCGTCGCGCTTGCCCATGATGGCCGCTTCGGTCAGCACGCGGGTGGTTTCCTGGAAGGAGGCCGCAGAGATGAACGAATCGGTGGACAACGACGCCTTGGTGATCCCCAGCAACAGGTTGGTGTAGGTGGCAGGGATTTTGCCATCGGCGCGCAGGGCGTCGT
>JAGOGU010000056.1 GCA_017996515.1 Allobrachymonas sp. | reverse complement strand
CGGTTGAAGCGGCCCTGCTTGAACTGGCGAACAGTTACCACAAACGCAAAGACTGCCGTCCGTGTCAAGAGCAGACAAGCTGCACGACTGAGCAACCTCAATAGCAAGGCAAAACCACGGGAAAGCACATATCCGAGAACCAGCCAGGCAAGCGGCCCATCACCATCTACAGGTCGGCCTACTGCCGAGCCGTATCCGGGCGATAGCGATAGTGGCCTGTGATCGGAAAGGCAAACAGCACATCTTCTTCCTGTGTGCCGCCGCCAATGTTGTGGATGATGAGCGGCGTGCCTTGCGCGCTGCGCCGTTGCGAAACAATGCCGATATGCGGGCGGTTGCCGGGCAACATCCACGTGACCATATCGCCGGGCTGGTACTGGCTGGCCTGCTGGCTAACCGGCAACTTCTGCCCATGGCGCGTGAAAAACACCTGCAAATTGGGCACGCGGCGGTGGTCGATATTGCTGTCAGGCGCGCGCAGCCCCCATTGCTTGGGATACACGGCAAATGCACGGCGCATATCCTGATTCACCAACGCCTGCAAATCAATGCCTTGGCGGCGATAGGCGCGTACAACCACATCCGTGCACACGCCGGTGCGTGCATCCACATCGCCCATCGGAAAACCCAACACACGGTATGCCGGGTCGTAGCTGGTAGTCACACCAATCTGGCTGCGCGCATCGCGCACCAAACGGTGGCGATCGAGCGCCGTAGCTTGCAGCGTGCCGACGCACAAAGGAAGCAACAGCAAAAGAGAAAGACGCAAAGAAAGTTTCATAGCCCATCCACCGCAATGTGTTCATCGCATCTTACCGACTTCGATTACCCCTGCGGGTTGATCAAGACTTGTCATCCAGCTTGCTGATGGTGATGCCGGTAAAGCCAAACACCAGCGTCAGCAACAAGCTCAGGTAGCAGAAGAAAGCATAAGGGACGTAGTCGATCACGGGCACGCCCAGAATGCCTGCCAAAAATACACCGTACACGCCCCACGGCACCAGCGGGTTAATCACCGTGCCAGCATCTTCGATAGTGCGCGACAAATTGCGTGGATGCAGGTTCAGACGCTGGTAAAGCGGCTGAAACGTATTGCCCGCGAGCAGCAGGCTCAGGTACTGTTCGCCAATCAGCACATTGATGCCGGTAGCCGTCATGGCGGCGGCAAACGTAGCGCGGCCGGGGTTGATGAGCCAATGCTTGATGCCATCCAGCAAAGCAGAAAGCACCCCCAGCCCGCCCAACAAACCGCCCAGGCTGAGCGCCAAAATGATGATGGTCTGGCTGAAAAACATGTTTTCCATGCCACCGCGCGACACCAGCTTGCCGACCGTGCCCAGATCCAGCCCCCCGGCTGGTTTGTAGCCGCTGAAAAACCAGTCCCCCAATTGCGACAGCGTGGGGCTGCTGTGCAGATACGTCACCATCAGGGCGGCCATGATGGTGGCAATCATGGTGTAAATCGCATTGACCTTGCGCAAAGCCAGCACCACCAACACCACAAAAGGCAGCAAGGCATACCAGTGCACCAGACCGCTTTGGATCAGTTGCTGCTGCATGACAGTGATATTGCCCAAGTCGGCATGGGCCACATCGCCCGTCAGCAGCCAGAACAACGCCGCACTCAACAGCCACGCGGGCACAGAGGTGTACATCATGTTGCTGATGTGCTCGAACAGGTCAATGCCCACGATGGAAGCGGCAATGCCCGTAGTATCAGACAGCGGCGACATCTTGTCGCCAAACAGCGCGCCCGACACCACGGCCCCCGCCACAATAGCCGGATTGGCGCTGAACGCTGGTGCCATGCCGATAAACGCCACGCCAGCCGTTGCATGCAAGGTTGACCGCAAGCACACAGACGCGACTCCAAGCATGCCGGCACTTCAAGAAATCAAGAAATGTGGCGCATAGCACCTTGGCAATCTGCCCAGTCGTCCGAAACGCAACGGAGATGCAAAATTTCCATGAAAAAATTCGAATTTTTTCAGCACTTCTTGCTTTGAGGGAAAAAGGGAATTATCATCTGCAAGTGAATAAGAATCACTATCAACAACATCCAGGCATCGTGGATTGTGTGCTTGGATTGCTTCTTTTTTGGCTTGCATTTATAGGAAAAGTAGGTACTTATGTCGTCTGTAGCGCCTCTCTCAACTTTGCGTAAAGGCGCATATGCTCATATCGATTCCATTCAGCAGCACCCGGCGTTTGGCGAGTTGGATCCGCTGGTTACCCGGCGGTTATCCGACTTGGGGTTTTCCAAAGGGATGTCGTTGACGGTGATGGCTGTAGGCGCGTTCGGCAAAGGGCCGTTTGCCGTGCGCTTGGGCAATCAGTCGCATTTCGCCTTGAGGGCTTCCGAGGCATCAAAGATCATGTGCCGCTCAGCGACGGAAAATGTTGAAAACAAATAATCCATTGGTTCAAACACCTTGTGCTATCGCGTGCACCCATGAAAACAAGCAATGAGGAAAAAGTAAGCCATTTTGCGCTGCTTGGCGTTCCCAATTGTGGCAAAACCGTTTTGTTCAACGGTTTAACGGGCTCCAATGCCAAAGTGGCCAACTATCCTGGCGTCACCGTAGACTGGCGCGAGGGTGTGCTTGTGGAAGATGCTTCCATCCGCATCATTGATTTGCCCGGAACATACAGCTTGCGCACTACCAGCCCTGACGAAGCGGTAACACGCGATATGTTACTCGGCAAACTCGAGCGGCAGCCTGATGCGATGATTGCCGTAGCCGATGCCACCAACCTACGCATGACCCTGCGTATGGTGCTCGAACTGAAAATGCTGGGGCTGCCCATGGTAGTCGCACTCAACTTAAGCGATGTTGCCCGCGCGCGCGGCCTGCAAATCCATGTTGAAAAATTGAGCCAACTGCTGGGTGTACCCGTTTTGGAAACGGTGGCGGTGCATAAAGACAGCATTCGCGCCTTATGCAAGGAAATCGTCCAATTGCCACCTGGACCGGAGAAGCCGGTAAACACGGCACAAGCCGAGCAGCTATTGGATCAGCTGGATAGCAGCGAGTTGTATGCGCAGGTAGAAAATATTCTGAGGCAGGTCGTGCATACTGAAATGGTGCTGCCGCAGTGGCACCGCCGGTTGGATGCGGCAGTCCTCCATCCGGTATGGGGCTTTGCCATTCTGCTGATGATTTTGTTGTTGGTTTTTCAAGCCGTTTACTCGTGGTCGGCACCACTCATGGAGGGCATTGAGGCCGGATTTGGCATGCTGGGCGAATGGGTAACTGCCGTTCTGCCAGAAGGCATCCTGCAAGATTTGTTAGTCAACGGTGTGATTGCGGGCATTGGCAGTGTCTTGGTGTTTCTGCCGCAGATCGCCATCCTGCTTGCTTTTATCCTGCTGCTTGAGGACTCTGGCTATCTCCCGCGTGCGGCGTTTCTTCTCGACAACCTGCTCTCCACCACCGGATTATCCGGTCGGGCATTTATTCCCCTGCTTTCCAGTTTTGCCTGCGCCGTTCCTGCAGTCATGTCGGCTCGCACCATACATGACCCGCGCGAAAGGCTGGTCACTATCATGATCGCCCCCATGCTGACCTGCTCTGCGCGTCTGCCGATTTATGCATTGATTATTGCCGCGGTCATTCCCGCACAAACCGTATGGGGCGTGTTCAATCTGCAAGGGCTGACTTTGTTCGGTTTGTACGTTATCAGCATTGTGTCTGCCGCTTTGACAGCCTACATACTGAAGCGCAAAGCGCGCCGCCAAGGAGGCGCCAAGCAGTTTCCCTTGCTCATGGAGTTGCCCACTTTTCGCATGCCCAACTTCAAGCACATCATCATCAGCCTATGGGAACGCGTGCAGGCATTTTTAAAACGTGCCGGAACCATCATTTTCGCCCTAAGCGTGATTCTGTGGGCTTTGGTGCGCTTTCCTTCGCCGCCGGATGGGGCAACGGGGGCGGCCATCGACTACAGTTTTGCGGGCACCATTGGTCACTTCATTGAGCCGATATTCGCCCCACTTGGCTTTACCTGGCAAATGTGCATCGCCCTGATTCCTGGTCTTGCCGCCCGTGAAGTAGTGGTCGCCGCATTGGGCACGGTGTATGCCGTGGGCGCCGATTCAGAAGAGATGCTGCAAACCACTTTGGTGCCCATCGTCAGAAACAACTGGGGTCTGCCCACGGCATTCGCCTTCCTCGCATGGTACATCTATGCGCCCATGTGCATGGCAACACTGGCAGTCATTAAGCGCGAAACCAAATCCACTCGCCAAACCGTGATGATCACCTTGTATCTTTTTGGATTGGCGTATCTATTCGCATTTGCGGTTTACCAGATCACCTCAAGGATTCTGTAATGGAGCAATATATTGTTGTGGGAATAATTGTGGCTGCATCCGTGGCGTATATGCTGAAAAAACTGGTTTTCAAGCCCAAAAACACCAACATCGCCTGCAACGGATGCAATCGCTGCAATGGGAGCAGGCGATGCCACTGAAGCTGCGAAGATTCGGAGTCTTCGTTTAAACCTGGATGCCCGCGCCACCAGCGCACAGCATTACAGCATGTGGTTCTTGCTTGCGCTTTTCGTTCTGCGTATGTCTTGGCTGCTTTGCTATTGCCGTACAACTTGCGCGGGTTGCCGCACATTTTAGGGTAAGCTGCCAGTTCATATATTGGCATCTTTTTGCGCTAAAAACGCATCTACGGCGTTAAAAATGCTCCCAAGGTACCCCAACTTGCTGTGCTTTTTGCCTTGCATCTGCATACTTGGCACGAAAAATCTGAATCACTCTAAATTTTCCGTTTGCCCTAGCACGAGCACAGGCAGGGTGTGATGACATGGCGGTGTAGCGGCTGCGTGGATTGGCCAGTCTCTACGTAAACGGCGTCGTAGTCGTTTTTGCGTTTGTGCTTCAACCGCTCGATATGGCGGCGCAAGGTGCGTTCAGCTTCATGCGCCGATTTTATGGGCCGTTCAAATGCGGTTGCTCACAGACTGTTGATGTTCGGAATGCCTTTGACAAACTCCCTGAGCATGATTTCTTCGTCCTGCGTCCATTCTTTTTTGGCGTGCTGTAAATAGGGATTGTCGCTGTACAGATAGCACTGCGAAACCATGCTGCGGGGCGCTGGTGCCAGATAGATGCGATTAAAAATATCTAAGTGCACTGGGTGCGCCACAAACAACACCGCCTGCGGGCGTTTATTGGCGATGCGCCATTCGGCAAAATCGCGGTTGAAGTTTTTATATGCGGGCATTTGAATGCGTGCAAACTGTTCACTGGGCAGCAGCATTTCGGCCAGACTGTACAACCCGTGCGCAGGCACGCACAGGCGTTTTTCTGCGGGGCTGATGTCGGTACGCCCGTACCCTTCGCAGAATTTTTGCAATTGCTCGCTGGCCACCTGTGTGTCGCCCGCGTGCACATGCCACAAAAAAGCAATGACTGCCCGTTCATTGGCAGGCTTTTTGGACTGCATGAATTTTTGCGCCGCCGCCAGCGCATGCGGCAACAAGGCATCGTCTTTCAGCCACAACGCAGCAAGCAGATTGGACAGCACGACGAGAAACGCATAACCGTTTTGGGCCTTTCTGACCTGGGGTGGCAGCAAGCAATAGTCGTCATGAAAAACGACGGAGACCAAGCCTGCTTCATCGGGTTGTGGAATGGCAAATTCACTTGCGCGGTGCCCGGTGAGTGAAATGCCCGCTTTTTTCTCGACTCCCGCCGCATCGCGCGCCCAAACGACTTCGCAGGGACGCAGGATGCGTTCTGCCGCGTCCCAGTCGCCACAGGCCAAGGCGTTGAGCGCGCGAAAGGCATGGAAGCAATGGTCGTATCCGCCCGAAGTGCCGGGCATCAACTGGATGCGCGTGTGCTGGTAGATAAGGTTGTTGAGCTGCTGCATGTCGCCGGTTGGCAAGCAGGCATCCAGCCACATGGCATAGTCTGGTCTGGCAGAAGAAAGAGGCGACGACATGGCCTCAACAAGCGCGCGCACGCGCTCGTATGCGCCCTTGTGCTGGCTGCTATTCCGAATCTCTGTCCACTCTGCGGCGCAGTGCGTCAGGTAATCGTCTTGCCATTCAGCCATGCCTGCTCCTTTACACACACTCAAAACCGATATGCCACATTCACCCCCACACTGTAATGGCGTTTGGGGGAAGGTTCGTGGTAGCGGCCGTTGGCGTCGTTCACGATGACGCTGCCCGCATAGTCACGGTTGAACAAATTGTCGATGCGGGCGTTGGCGTCGATTTGCCATGCGCCTTTTTGCCAGCGGTAGCCCGCGTAGCTCCCCGCCACGGTATAAGCGGGTGCGGCTTCGCTGTTGGCGTTGTTGACGTGCACCTTGCTGCTATGGCGCACATCGGCGCCGATGCGCCAGCCTTGCGGGCTGTGCCAGCCCAGCGCGGCATAGGCGTTGTGTTGGGCAATGCCCGGGATTTTGCTGCCTGCACGGATGTTGCCGGCAGCGTTTTCGGTGAACTGGGCATCCACCAGCGTGTAGGCGGCGGTCAAGTGTAGGTGCTTATACACCTTGCCTTTCCAGCCCAGTTCCAGCCCCTGCCTGCGGGTGCGGCCTGCATTGCGGTAGGTAGCGCGGCCATCAAAAGTGCCTGCGGATACGATGTCATTGCGGGTGTTGCTGTGGAACAGGGCGGTAGTCAGCAGGCCATCGCCTAATTGGGTTTTGGCGCCGATTTCGTAGTTGTGACCAGTCAGAGGTTGCAGGTCGAAATTGAGGCCGGGTTGCTGGTCGGGTCGGTACGACATTTCCAGAAAAGTGCCCGTTTCAAAACTGCGGCTGTACGCGGCATACAGGCTGGTGTTGGGTAAGCCTTGCCAGCTCAAGCCCAATGTGGGCAGCAGCTTGCCGTAACGTTTGCGGCCGCTGTCGTCACCATTGGTGGCGGTAATGTAGCGGTCTTTCGATTTAAAGGTGACACTGCTGTAGCGCAGCCCTCCGTCCAACATCCAGTTGGGGGCAAACTGCCATTGCGCCTGCACATAAGGATCGATGTTGTAAAGGGTGTTGGTTTCATTGCGCCGCAATGCGCCTTGCACGCCTGTAACGCTGGGATTTGTGGCTCTGCCCAAAAAGTTTTCATAGCCTCGGCGCTTGTCTTGCATATAGTCAAAGCTGATGCCGGCGATGGTGCTGAACGTAGGCGTCACTTGGTAATGCCAGCGTACGTCAGCACCAGCATAGTGGCGGTTGAATTCGATGACGCCTCCGGCGTGCCCGGGGCGAGTTTGCGCCGTGCTCGGGACGGGGAGATACTGCTTCAGCCTGCGCTCGCCTGCATAGGCAGACACATGCAGGCGACTGTTGTCGCCGATGTTTTGCTGGTAGCTGAGGCCAAGCTGGCTTTGGCGAACGTCTTTGCGGGCGTTGTACTGGCTGATGTTGTCGTGTACCTGGTTGCGGTTCTGCTGCCACTGCTCGCGCGTGAGGCCGCCCGGGTCTTGCGCCTGAATGTCGCTGTGGTTGAACACCAGCCCCATGTCAGCCCCGTTTTTCGCTTTCCAGCCCAGCTTGATGTTGGCCAGATTTTTGCGGGCGGCGCTGTGATCGCGAAAGCCTTGGGTAGTGAAGCGATTGGCGCTGATCACATAGGCGGGCACATACTGCCCGTCGCCACCACCTGTCGCCTTGATGCCATAGTGCCATGAACCGCCGCTGCCGCCTTGCACCGATGTCTCAAGCACAGACGGGTTGCTGCCGTTTTCGGTTTGCACCAAAACGGCTCCGGCCGATGAATTGCCATACAGCGAAGAAAATGGCCCCTTGAGCACTTCAATGCGGCCAACGGAATTCAGGTCGATATGGGTGGTTACACCTTGGCCGTCGGGCATGGTGGCAGGAATACCATCCACATACAGGCGTATGCCGCGCACGCCCGAGCGCGAGCCGCGCGAAGAAAGCTGTACCTCTTGCGCATAGTTGTGGCGGTTGCTGGCGCTCAAGCCCGCAATGCCTTGCAGGGCTTCGGATAAATCAGCCTTCATGCCGCCGCGTTGCTGCAACTCCTGCCCGCTGACGATAGCAACAGACGCGGGCGTCTGGAGCTGCTCCATCTGGGCGCGAGTAGCCGTCACAGTGGTTGCGGGTAACTCTTCAATATCAGTTACTTCTGTCGGATCTGCCCAGGCGGCAGATTGGTAGAAACCCAAAGCG